>DMPG01000297.1:2026-3274 GCA_003456055.1 Bacteroidota bacterium
GTGATTCCCAAAAATGGATTAAGCACCGTACTGATTGATGGAGCCGAAAAATATATTGTTACAAATGGAGGAACAATTCTTACGAACACTTCCGTTAAAAATATTATAGTTCAATATTCCACAATTCAAAGTGTGGAATTGGATGCGGGAGTAATCATCAAACCGAAAACAGTGATCAGTGCAGTTCCCTACTTTGATATTCCAAAGATGTTTGAAAATCCAAAGAATATTGGACTGAACAATTTGGATGCGTTTGTTTCCTCTCCGATCATATCAATTCATTTGTGGTTCGATGTCCATTTTATGCAGGAACAATTTGTAGCATTGATCGATTCGCCCATCCATTGGGTCTTCAATAAATCAAAAATCTATGGCAAAGCGAATGAACGGTTGATGTATCTGGCACTAGTCATCAGCGGTGCACATGATCACATTGAAATGGACAAAGAGCAATTGGTGCACATGGCACACAAGGAACTCCAACGGTTCTATCCGACCGCTTCCGTTGCCGCAATTATTCATTCATTGATTATCAAAGAAAAACGAGCGACATTCTCACCAATGGTTGGGATAGAACAATACAGACCTGCGCATACAACATCGGTCAAGAATTTATTTTTAGCCGGTGACTGGACGGATACAAAACTGCCGGCAACAATTGAAGGGGCGATACAAAGCGGTTTTGCCTGCAGTGAATTAGTGAAGTAATATTTTTAACACCATCTCACATTGGAGTCTTATGGAACATCGATTAATACGACCTTTCATGACAAGTTCTTTTTTATTCTTGTTCATGGTTTCATTATCGTTTTCTCAACTACAAGCATCAAAGCCAATCTATACGATCGAAACAAAACGAGATGGAGCTGTCATTGGTACGTTTACCATTGAATTGTTCCCGCTTATTGCACCAAAAGCGGTGGCATATTTTGACAGTTTGGTTTCAATAAAATTCTTTGATAGTACTGCATTCCATCGAGTTGTTCCCGGATTTGTCATTCAAGGAGGCGACCCGAATTCAAAATATCTGCCGCGGGAAACGTGGGGAAATGGAGATCCAAATCAAAAGAATGTTCCGGCCGAATTCAACAATGTTGCGTATGCACGAGGCGTTCTTGGTGCAGCTCGTGATACCGATCCGAACAGTGCAAACTCGCAGTTCTTTATTTGTGTTGCAAATGCTTATTCGTTGAATGCACAATACACAGCGTATGGAAAAGTTATTTCGGGAATGAATATTGTTGATAC
>DMPG01000357.1:0-1592 GCA_003456055.1 Bacteroidota bacterium
TCCGGTTTTTTTTCCTTCGCTAAACCAGGAGGCTTGAACATGATCGAAGTTGTCCAAATAGATTCTTGAGAATGCGATTATTTCTAAATACCGTTTTGGTGTTGCGTACGTTGGAATGATCTTTTCACGCGGAGTGTTTCCCGGCTTAAAGCTCCATGGTACAAATGCAGTAAATCCCTGATACTCATCCTGTAATTCTCTAATCACTTCAAGATGGTCAATAATATCTTCATCATTTTCAAGATGACCATACATCATTGTAGCAGTTGATTTAAATCCAATTTTATGTGCTTCACGCATCACATTCAACCAATCGGCCGAAGTTCCTTTCTTACTGCTGATCTTTTTTTTCACTCTATCAGAAAGGATCTCAGCGCCGCCGCCCGGAATAGACAGTTGTCCGGCATCCCATAATCGTTGAAGTACTTTTGATAAGGTCAATCCGGAAACGCGCGCCATTTCGAGAATCTCTGATGTAGAATAAAAGTGCGGATATACTTCGGGAACTTCTTTAATTGTTCGTTCTACCATTTGAACATAATACTCAAACGGTAGTTCGGGATTAACGCCTCCCTGGAGAAGAATCGTAGTAATTCCTTTTTTTGCCGACTCTTTGAATTTCTGTACCATCTCGTCAACGGAGTGTGTGTAGACACCTTCTTCACCCGGATGACGATAGAATGCACAGAAGATACAATCGATATTACAAACATTGGTATAGTTTGGGTTTGAGTCGAGGACAAATGTTACAGTGGGATCGGGATTCTTTTTGAAACGAATCTCGTTTGCAAGGTCTCCAAGATCCAGTAATTGAGCATTGCGAAGAAGAAATAATCCTTCTCCTCTATTTATGCGTTTGTTACTTCGGACTTTAGAATAGATTTCAGAAAGAGTCATATCGAAAAAAAACCCTCCGCGAGGTGTTCGTTCTCGGAAGGTAAGGTTGTAATTAGAAAAATTAAAATGTTACGGTGTATCCGGCAGCTTTTAGATCTTTGATTAAACTGAAACTGATCTCTTCCAGCTTAACAACTATTTCTTTGTAGGAGATTCCGGGAACTCCTTTTGGGGGAGCATCATCTTTTTTGTGAATACAGCAAACGCGGTTCGATCCTACTTTCCCGATAAGATAACCAAGTTCAAACATCGCACTGTTAATATCATCCGGATTGTAGAGATAGTATGCATATTTTGCAGTCGGATATTTTTCCAGATATTCAACGATTGAATTAGGCGCAGTGCCGCGCTGGAACATGATCCCTTCAATTCCCATTTCTTTCAGCAAGTTTGAGAGTTGATTTTGCAATTCAGATTCTGAAGAGGAAAGAACAAGCACTTGTTTCTTTGAAATAGATTCTTCTGTTGAAATTGGTGTAATAGGATTTGGTACTGTTACTTGAACAATGGGCTGAACCGGTTGAGCTTTAGGTAATTCCTGTTTTTCAGTGACTGGGGCAGAATGCGGAACAGGTTTTTGTTTTTCCGGTTTTTCAACCACAGGAGCAGGTTGCGGTATAGGTTTCTGTTGCGCTACCGGTGGAACGAATGGTTCAATTTTTGGCTGTGCTGGTGTTGGGGCAGCACTTTTTGGT
>DMPG01000357.1:1680-9361 GCA_003456055.1 Bacteroidota bacterium
TCACGATGAGGATTTGCTTTGTCACCGATCTTTGCAATGGCATCAAGGCAAGATTTTCGCCATATCAAATACTGGCTCTGCATCTTTGCGTTATATCCTGAAAATTCGTGACCACCTTCGGGCGTAAGTTTTTCGCCTTGTTGAATTAGCTCTTGAAGTTTTGTAACAGTCTGTTGGTCCATTGGCTCAATTGTGGTTTGTAAGTTTATTAAGTTACGAAATTACAACAACTTCTTCAATAAATTTTTTGAAGATATTCATTGCCTCTTTTTCCCGCTCTCCAAGCCGATAATTAAATCCCTGTAAATATTCAGAAGTTTCTGTAGGAGATAATGTGATCATTCGACCATGAAGAGTGCCAATCGATTCGAGTTGGTTTTCACTTTTTTCAAGTGATTGGAGTATGATATGCTGAAGTTCTTCCTTTTTCTCCGCAGGAAGAGTTTTTTTGTGAGCCCAGACTGCAAAGACAAACGGCATTTTTTGCCAGTCATACCATTCTTTTGCAAGGTCGAATACCAGATCGAACCCTAATAATCCGGATTTATTGGCTTTCAATGCTTCATCACCGATCAAAAGAACCGCGTCAAATTGAGAAAAATCATTGACGCTAGCGTGCATTCGAACAAAATTTGCTTTCACGCCATATTTTTTTTCAAGAAGGACCTGAAGCAGTCTGACAGAGGTAGCGGTATCATCAATAATGCCGATATTTTTGCCGTGCAAACCCTGCCAGCCCTCTTTTGAGAAGAGCATAACACTTTTCACTTGATCGCGTGTGGCGATACAATAGTTCATCAATTCAAGTTTCTGTTCCTGTGCGAAATAATCCATCAACGAAAATAATCCTGCATCAATTTGATCTTTCGCAGAGAGTTGACCCATTCTTCGCGGTACAATGGGTAGGATCTTGAATTGACGTTGTTCAATGTTTTCGTAGAACGGAACGGAGTTGAGATATGGAATTTTCCCTATGACATTTTCCGTATTGACATTGATGGCATTGTAGTAAACATCTCGCTCAACAGGAATCTTGCCGGCATCGTTAATGATCTTAATGAGTTTATCTTTTGCCATTGCCATCGGACTTGTTGCACCGGCATCATGAGCAATTTTTTCTCCGCCCACAGTTCCATCCATATCATCGGCACCAAAGTTTAATGCAACGGAAGCAACTTCTTCCGTTAACATTACCCAATATGCTTTGATGTGCGGGAAGTTGTCCAGCATCAGTCGGGAAATTGCAATTGTCTTAAGATCTTCAATCGCAGAAGTAAAATCATTCTTCGGTTTAATTCCGGTATCGCCCGGTTGAAAAGCGAGAGGAATGAACGAAAGAAATCCGTTCGTTTCGTCCTGTGCCTCGCGTAACTTTGTCATGTGAGTTACACGTTCCGCATACGTTTCAATATGACCGTATAGCAATGTTGCGTTAGAAGGAATTCCCATCTTGTGCGCTGTTTTATGAACTTCAAACCATGTTTTCGCACCGATCTTTTGATTGAAGAGTAGTTTCCGTACGCGCTCGGAGAATACTTCTGCACCTCCGCCGGGCATCGTGCGTAACCCAACTGCATATAATTGACGAAGAACTTCATCAATCGGAATTTTGAATTTCTTGTGGAAGAAATCAATCTCTACCGCTGTGAATGCTTTTACGTCGATCTGTGGGAATGCTTTCTTAATATCGCGTACCATTCCGACATAATATTCCCAAGGCCAATCGGGATGCAATCCGCCGGTGATGTGAACTTCGTGAACATCGGAGTTGAGTTTTGAAAGGATCTCTTCGATCGTCATTTCGTACGCCTGCGGCGTTCCTTGTTTTACTGCAAAGTCGCAGAACTTGCACGAAAGAACGCAAATGTTCGTTGGTTCGATCTTTTGATTGACAACATAATATACTGCATCACCGCTTTTCATCTGCTGAACAGCGTTTGCCATCTTTCCGATAGAAATTAAATCGTTCGATGCGAACATTGTCAGACCATCATCTAACGAAAGACGTTGACCGTTTTGGACTTTATCCCAGATGGAAAATAGATTCTTGTCTCTGAAATGTATAGATGTATTCATTTACGTTTATAGATTATAAAATAAAGTTTATCTCCAGTAACTATCCCAGCGTTCGTCCACTTTTTTAACAATTGCTTCATCCATCGTCAATGGATTTGGATATCCGGTTTTCCACGTAGCATCGATTCCTAAAATTCCCTTGTAGATGGGGGAGATGCCAATGAGTTTTTGTTCAGTAAAAATAAGATCCCGTTCACAGTCGAACCGTGTGAAAACACCCCAAATATAACTCTCTTGTTCGTTAATATCTACGTCGAAACTGACCGTTGCGGCAATCTTCACTCCTTCAAGTTCTGGATGTTTCACAATTTTCTTAATGACTGCGTCGCCATCTTTCTTCACCTTCACCAATAAGAAAGAACCTTCAATAAGTCGTGCATCAATGATTCGCCTGTCATATGATGAAAGTGTTTTTACGACATCATTCAATTTTTTTACATTCACTTTTTGTTTCGGTTTTTTCTTCTCTGTTGCATCAATGATCATCTTACTGCCAAGATTCATTTTGAAAGAAGTAAAATCAAGTGTATCGAGCGGTACTTTAGGGATCATCACAAAATCGAAATGCGGATCGAAATTATCACGGATTGATTTCAGGACTTCATTAAAATTTCGGACATCAACATTTTCTGAAACAGTTATCAAACATTTTGTAAGAGATAATTGTCCGGTACCCATTAGACCAAGTGCTGCTTTCATTGCTTCTTTTTGATATCGTTCATTTACGGAAACGACAAGAAGATTATGGAATCCCGCTTCGTAATACGCCCAAACATTCTTCACTTCGTGATGAATCAATCGTGCCAGAGGTGCGAGAATTTGCTGAGTTGCGTCACCAATGAATTTATCTTCCATCGGTGGAATACCGACAATAGTAGCCGGATAAATCGGTTCTTTGCGCCGAGTCATTGTATGAATATGGAACACTGGAAAATCTGCAGCATTAGAATAATGACCGAAATGATCTCCAAATGGACCTTCAAGTTTTCGCTCTTTTGGCTTTACGATTCCTTCAAACACAAACTCTGCATTTGCCGGAACAGAAATATTGATCGAACGACCTTTCACAAACTCCGTCGGTTTTCCGCGCAAAAAGCCGGCAAACATTGCCTCGTCAATTCCTTCAGGAAGTGCGGCGACTGTTGCAAGAAGAAGGGCAGGATCGCTTCCGATAACGAGAGCAACTTCAAGCGGCTGATTCATTTTCTCAGCAACGTGATAATGATATCCACCCCCTTTTCCGATCTGCCAATGCATTCCCGTTGTTCGATCATCGTATTTTTGAATACGATACATTCCAATGTTCCGTTTTCCGGTTTTAGGATCGTAGGTGATCACTTGCGGGAGTGTAACAAATAGTCCGCCATCTTCGGGCCACGTTTTTAAAATAGGAAGTGCAGAAAGATTCGGTTCTTCGATCACTGCTTGCGAACGGGCAATCGTAACATTTTTTGGTCGGGCATTGTATAATCGGCGGATCATCGCTGATTCTTCAAAAAGAATCTTTGGCGAGGGAGGCATTAATTTTTCCGCAAATGCAATTAATTCTTCTCCGAGTTCGTCAGGATGTTTGTTGAGAGCGAGTTCAATTCGCCGTTCGCTCGCCAGCATATTAATAACGAGCGGGAAATCGGCTCCCTTTGCATTCTCGAATAATAACGCCGGCTTACCCAATTTCAATGCGCGCGTTGCAATCTCAGTAATTTCCAATTCAGGATCGACTTCAACTTTTACGCGATGAAGTTCTCCGTTCTTTTCGAGATGTTTTACAAAATCTTGTAGATTATCAAACATAAATTCCAATGAGTAATTTATAATTCATAATTCTTAATTATGAATTTCTATTCAAACTCTTCTGCTCTCCAGCCCTTGCTTCGTTTTTCCCCAATTGCAGCGAGAACCTTATCCGTAAACGCACCAACATATTCATCAACAGTCTCAGGAACGAAGTAGAGCGGTGATGATATTGGCATTATAATTGCGCCATAGCTTGATATTTTGCCTAACTGCTCAAGCGTTAATGTCGATAATGGAGTCTCGCGAACACAAATGATCAATTTGTATCGTTCTTTCAACGCAACTTGTGCCGTGCGGGTAATTAATGTATCACCGATTCCCGATGCGATCTTTCCAATGGTTGAAGTGGAGCAGGGAAGAATCACATAAGCGTCAAAAAAATTTGAGCCGGAAGCGATCGGTGCCGCAAGATCATCATCAGAAAATTGCCGTTTAACGTATGTCAACAAATCTTTGTCAGACATTTTCAATTCGTCTTTCAGCAATGCTTTTCCCCATTTGCTGACGACAAGAAATTTATCCGACTGAGATTTTTTCAAAAAATCCAGTGCATACACTGCGCCGGAACTTCCTGTAATGCCAAGTACTATTTTCATGAACAAATCCTAAACGCTAAATTCTAAATACGAAACAATGTTATTCAGATTTTGTAATGATTGCTCCGAAGATTTTCATTAACTCGGTTGCTTCTTGAATTAATTTCAATCGGATTTCTTCTTGTTCCGGTTTGCATTTTATTAATCTCAACCAAAGACGAGATTCCTTAGCTTCTTTTCGACAAATCTTAACTCTATAAATAAAATCTTTTTTACTAAATGATTCGTTTGCTTCAATGTAATTTGCTGCAATTGAACCAGATGAACGAATTACTTGCTTTGAATATTCTAAATTACGGATGCTGCTTGGAAGCGAATCGATAAAATCACCAACTTCAGCTGCAAATTTTTCTGTTCTTTCTTCTAAATCATACTGTTTCTGATTCTCAGACATTTGAGTATTAATGTTTAGAATTTCGAAATTAGGTTTTAGAATTTTATACGCTTACTAGTATCATAACCAAGATACTAAATCCAACCACAATATTGATTTTAAAGAATGCTAATTCCACATCTTCGGCTTTGTGTTGTTCTAACCAAAGAAGAAATCCGCTGAGCAATAAGAACGGTAAAGCTATCAACGCTTTTAATGATATCACAACAAGCGCAATCAGTACAAAGAATGCTAAAATGTGCAATACACCAGAAATTTGTAACGCTCGAACTTTTCCGAACCGCGAAGGAAAAGAAAATAATCCAGCTTTTTTGTCGAATTCTTCATCGAGGGTAGAGTAGATGATATCAAAACCCGTTGCCCAGAAGAGATTAAAAAGTGGAAGCAATAATGCTACACCAAAGTGTTCAAATGAACCAGACACTGCAAAGAATCCGCCAAGCGGTCCCATCGCTAATCCCATTCCGACTCCAAAATGTGCGAGTGGTGTAAACCTTTTAAGGTATGGATATATCACAAATACGATTAAAGGAATCGGAGAGAGAAAAAAGCAAAAATCCGAGATCATTTTTGCCGAAACAAGATACAACGCTAAACCAACAAGCAAAACGCCGTAACTTTCTTTTAAGTTCATCTTTCCGCTGGGAAGTTCACGATTGATCGTTCGGGGATTGTGTTGGTCGATTTTGCGGTCGATAATTCGGTTCAACGTCATCGCAACCAAGCGTGCGCCGACAGCAGCAACAAGGACAAGCACTAGTAATAGTATGGAAGGTCTTTCTTTTGACGCAAGGAACACACCACTATAGATCATTGGTAATGAGAAAAGCGTGTGTTCTATTTTTATAAATGATAGATATTTTTTCAAATTTGAATGCTCATTGTGAATAAATCATATCAAGGTACCGAAATTTTGCCGTTTTACAAAGGTGATTTTTAGACAGAACTGTCTGCATTGTTAAAACACGAATAAAGCAGGGGTAGTGGGAGTAGGGAGATCGACCTGTTGGTAATTACAGTGATAACACGTAAAGATAGTTGAAGATTTTTTTTAGTTAATACAAGTATCAAAAATAATTGATGAATCAGTTTCCTGTGTATTAAATATCGGAGTTGAACAAACTAATTGTAGTTTATTAACCAGTTCTTCTTTATCAATGGATTGTGAAAAATATTTATTTCCAATAAATTGAGGAAAAAAAGGATTGGCTGTAATACAAGCGAGTTTTGGAGCAGAACTATATGTGACTGTAATATTTGATTTTATAAGTTCAGAAATATTTTTGTACGTTTGAACAATATTTTCATTGATCAATAGCGCAAACGGGTCCGAAAATATTAGGTTCTGAATTTGGATTGAACTGTTTAAACAATGAGTGGTCAATCGCTCTAATGCTATTGTTGAAATTAATTTTGAAATGAAGAGTGTTTTATTCCCACGCAAATATTTTACTTTAAGATCTTCAACATCACCTACTTCTAATAATAAAGGTACTTCGATTGTATCTGAATTTGGAATATAATCAAGCGGAGTGATTGGTAGTTGTAATAAATATTCCAATGCATGCATTTCGGAACTTAATACCGCAATATCTGTAGTTCGAGAAGCGCCGGTTGAAAAAATGATTGATTGAACAACCGACATCGGAGATATCCGATTTAGTGAACCGTCAACGAAAATGCAATCAACATTATATTGTGCCATTGTTTCAATGACGATTTGCAATTCTTTCTTTTTACTCGGTCCGGCTATAACAATTAATCCGGCGATAAGAACACGCATAATTAAAACTTCACCAAGCGAAGTATATATACCTGTACGATGGAGTATTTCAACGGTAGCTGTTGAAATATCCAAACAATGTTCCGAAGTTGTGACGATGGAATTACGATAAACAATGACACGAGGTTTTGGGAGGAGAGTTACATTGTCTAATTCTTCACCATCAAATCCAATTCCTGTAACGGCAACTAAAAGATTTCTTTGAGCAGCTTCCTTCAATAGACAATTAAGCGTCGTTGTTTTTCCGGTGTTCTTTGCGGTTCCGGCAATTCCGATTATGTTCTTTTTTTTTTCAGAATATTTTAGATTAGATGCCGGCAAGGGTAACGGTTCCTTTCCCAAATTTTCCGGGATATGCACCATCTTCCGCATTTCCTAAAAATCCTTTATTGATCGCGTCGGGAAGATTCTCTGCTTGTGCAACAGCTCGTAACGTTTCTGTGATCTTTTCAATCAGTTGATCTTTAAATATTTGCATTTCCGATGTTGGAGAAAAACCTGCGTTTCCCATGAAACGGAAAGCATCTGTTACTGCACGAATGCTATCGATGCGAGACGAAATTGAGATTGGTCCGCGTGAATATGCTTCATCAGTTGACGCAATTGTGATCGCATCAACATCAAGCGACGCAGCGAGTGCAGCATGATACGATGTTGCATTTGCAGATTGAACACGATCTTCTGTTTGCGTCATAAATGCGATTGGTTCACCAGGCCAAATGGGGCAGTCAACAATTTCTTTGAGCGCGAGAATCTTTGCTGCATTATAGTCAACAAAATTCAATTTCATTTGACCATTCAAAACAATATGTGGTCCGTAACAGAACAATGGTTTTAGAATTGCATTTGTCCCGAGTTTTTTCCCAAGCATCACATTGATGAGTAATCCAGCGAGTGTTTTCCATGAAGGAACACCGCTCAATTCATCATTCCCTGGAATATCAAATGCCATATGATATCTTCCGGCGATTTTAATTGATTCGATGCCATCAATTGTCAATCGTTCAGGATCAGTTCCAGCGCCAAGTGATCCGC
>DMPG01000037.1 GCA_003456055.1 Bacteroidota bacterium
CCAACCGGAAAAGTTTCAACAGTTTCATATTCCGAAACATTTGAAGTAAGCCGCACCACCGTTGTTTCTCCGTTTGGATGGGACAGCACCAATGTTGCCGCACATGCGGGAACACTTTCACTCGGTGCATTAAACTATGCAAACAATTCAAATAATAGTGCCTATCTTCCTGCCGTGAAAGGAAATGGAAATCCCCGTCTCTCCTTCTGGACAATTTGCCGAACGGAAGCAGGAAAAGATTTCGGAAAAGTTGAAGTTTCCAAGAATCGCGGAAAAATCTGGACTGAAGTTCTTTCGTTAGATGAAAGTTCACATGCCGAATGGGCTGCAGGAAATAATGTCTGGTTCCAAAAGAATGTCGATCTTTCAGCGTATGCAACCGATACGATCTTCGTCCGGTTCCGTTTAACAAGCGACGGAGCAACATCAAAATTCGGATGGCTGATCGACGATATCATCCTTAATCCTCTTGCCACAGGTGTTGCGGAAGAATTGAGTCTGTTACCGACTGAATATTCTCTCGGTCAGAACTATCCGAATCCGTTCAATCCTTCAACAAAAATATCGTATGCGATAAAGGAACAAGGATTCGTTTCGCTGAAAGTATATGATATGCTTGGCAAAGAAGTGCGTACATTGGTCAATTCCGTTCATGAAGCCGGTTATTATGGAATCGATCTGAATGGTAGCAATCTTTCGAGCGGAGTCTATTTCTATCAACTTCGCGCAGGAAGTTTTGTTGATACGAAAAAATTCATATTAATGAAATAATCTCTTAATACGATTTTTTAAAAAGGGGAAGATAATATTCTTCCCCTTTTTTTTAATATATCGGAAACTTTTTACCGTTTATTTAAGTTTATCATACCACATCACCAATCATCGAAAGGAATTAGTATGAAAAGAATCACCGCTTTATTGTTATTCGTTGCTGTATTCTCGTTCGCTCAAAAGCCTGAGGTAAAACTGCTAAGACTGAGCCAATATGCGACAGTCTCACAGACCGTTGGCGTTACCGATATGTCAATCTCGTACCATCGTCCGGGAGTTAAAGGACGCGAGATCTTCGGAAAACTTGAACAATTCGGAAAAGTGTGGCGCGCCGGAGCAAACAATGCAACATCGTTCGAATTCTCGCAGGACGTGACAATCGCAGGAACAACTTTAAAAGCCGGACGATATGAATTCTTTCTTATCCCGACGGAAAATGAATGGACTGTGATCTTCAATTCTGCAAAAGACCAGTGGGGTGCTTATAGTTATGATTCCACGTTGAATGTTGTCACATTCCAGATAAAGCCTGAAACCATTGCTCATGAAGAATGGCTCTCCTATAGTTTTTCCGACCTTACAATTTCATCGGCAAAAGTTTCGTTGAAGTGGGATAAAACAGCGATCTCATTCGTCATTAGTACCAACACCGAAGAGAATGTAAAAAAACTGGAAACACAATACTATACACTTGCTGCGCAGCAAGCTGGAACTTTCGCACGCTATTCATTGGACAGCAAATCAGATTTCGACAAAGGAATTGCTGCTGCTGACCGTGCGATTGCCATCGCACCGAATTTCCCCAATCTCTCATTGAAAGCAAATTTGCTTGCTCAAAAAGAACAATGGGTTGATGCGGTTAAAGTCGGCGAAGAAGCAATCAAAGCAGGAAAAGCAAGCAACGCAAACACCGGGAATTTTGAAAAAACCGTTGCGGGATGGAAAGAAAAATTTCCTCCGGCAAAAGGAAAGAAAAAATAAAACAAATTTGTCATTCCCGCGAAGGCGGGAATCCATTAAAACAAAACGGCGAGCAATGCTCGCCGTTATTATTTCAATAAGACCATTTTTTTGCTCTCCGCAAATCCATCTGCTCTCAATTGATAAAAATACAAACCGGATGGAAATTGATCTGCTTTCCAATCAATTGAATGAACCCCAGATTCTAAATACTCATCAAGAAGAATGGATACTTCCTGACCGAGCATATTAAATATGCGCAAAGAAATATTTGATGGTTTTGCTGTTTGGAATCGTATCTGTGTAGTAGGGTTGAAAGGATTTGGATAATTTTGAAACAGAACAAAATCAAGAGGTTGTTGATCAACTTGTTCTACAACCAATGGGATAAATATTTTCAATGCTTCTTCTGCTGATGCTTTGACATCGGCATCTTGATCATTTTTTACACTCTGCAGCGCTTTGATCACATCATTTTTTCTTGATTTCACCTGAGCATGAAGAGTATCCCATAAAATTTTTAGATCCTCCCCTACCCACGCATAATTCCACACCCAAAGTCTCCTCAATCCTTCAACAGCGTGCCGTCGAACCCACCACTCTGGAGCAAATTGAACCGCAGATAGTATTGAATCAAGGTTTGGAAACATTGTCATCGCGTACCGATCTGGAATATTCCATCGATAGATTTTTGCTCCCTTGAAACTTCTTTCACCTGCATCTTCCAGCAATGCTTTTTGATGAATACCAGATCCAGTAACGGACACATACCAATAATATCTGTACATGCATCCAGCAGGACAATCTCCTTCGCCATGTGAAAAGACAAAATGATCGCGTTCATTCTTTCTGAAATATTCTATATTGTTACCGTCTCCAGCGTAACCGTTTGGTTCTGCATAATTTACACCGGGATAGTCGTTGTATAATTTAGACAATGTTTTTATTTGCAACGGAATTGCAAATTTTAATATGAATAGCGGTAAAATACTAAACGAACGATTTGTATCAACTTTTGTTAAGCTGTAATATAGCCCAAGAGAATCTATGTACGAATTTCCTGTTAACAAACTTCCTGTTTTCCACGCTTTAGTCCATTGCGCACTCGAGGATATTAATAGTTCAGTGAGAACATAATCTGGAAAAACGTGAATCGATGCAAGACTATCGTTTACTGTTCGTGCAATTTTCAGGCTCGAATCGATTTTGATTGCTAAAGAAGAATCTAATACAATGCCTTGTTGAATTCGGAGAGTCAAAACAATCGCGTCATTCGAGATTTGCGCCGGTAAAATTCCTGAACATATCACAATCACGATAGTATATAGAAAATATTTTATCGATTTAATTTTGAGCATCATGACCTCCTCGTAATAATCCTCTTCCATAATTTTTCTGTTTCTCACTTTTTACAAATTTAGTTTCTGCTCATTTCACTTGCAATAGGTTTATTTGCTAAACAGGACAATTTTATTCGAATTCGTCTCTTTGGAATTATTTGCAACACCCCAGATATTCGCCGTTTTATTTCCCAACCGAAAGAAGATTTGCAAATAACCGATACGCCCCTTCAACTCCCGCAGGCAATTGACGAAAGAACGCGAGTCCGGTAAAGATATAATTCCCTTTGCCGTATTTTGCGATCAACAGACTTCCCTGAAGCGACTTTTCGTTCGGATCAGCACACGAAAAAACTTTCTCATATTTATCATCCCACAATGATGCAAAATATAAACCCCGTTCTTGCACCCATCCCTCAAAATCTTTTGCAGAAATAATATTTGGATAGTTTAGTAGCGCATGGTCGGGTTTTACACAACTCATCTCTGCATTCTCATTCGTCACCCGCTCTCGTGATAATTCTAATCTGTATGGTGCAATATTATCAGTCTCACCTTTTGCAGCCGTTTGATATTGAACAATGTACGTTCCACCTTGTTCAACATACTGTAACAGACTGTTATTCGACGTGCGAAGCTGTTCACGAGTATTATATGACCGGATTCCGGCAACAATCGCATCGAAACGTGTAAAGTTCCCGTTTCGCAAATCGTCATCACTGATGAGCTGAACAGTATAACCCATTTGCTGAAGTGCATTTGGTACCTGATCACCCGCTCCCATGATATATCCGATCAATTTCCCTTTCGTTTGAAGATCGAACTTTATCAGCTTCCCTTCGGCATTTTCCAACACCGTTTGCGGAATAATATGCGGATAACTAATTGTCTTTTGTTCCGATGAATATGTTTTCCCATCGACTTCAATATTCGCGCCAAACGTTCCGCTTTTCGATTGTTTCGTTGACCAAACGAAAAATTGAAGTACTGTCTCATCACCTTTTCGCTTCAACGAAACCATTTGTTTGGTCGGATTACATCCCCAACCCGTGGGAAGCAGTAACTGCACTTTGCCGTTGATGGCGTTATCAATGGCTCGGACTTTGACATGGACACTCTTTGAAATAGAATCTGAGAAGACGACGATATTTTTTTCTTCGAGACCGATGGAGACGGGAGGAAGAATATCGATATTTTTTATTTTTTCGCCCTCAAGATCATCGACCCATTTGTATTGAATCGGTAGCGTGATCATCATCGGTTCATTTTCGATTATGATCGAAACAGCAATCGACAATGGCGCCGGACTTTCCGGACTTCCGATTAATACATCATCTGATGATGAATACCGGTTATTTTTTGGACTTGAGGCTAAGAAATACGGCTGCGAGTATCGTTCATTCGCAGGAATGATCGATGCCAATTGAAGTTGAAGCAGTTCATTGTTCTTCAATGGTTGTTGAACAGTATTATTGATATTCAATTTTTCGGAAAAAGCGGATGCAAAAACGATTTTCGCATTTGAACGATTGAGCATGGACAGCGTGATCACAATTGAATCGCCTGGAGAATAGACCATTTCCTTTGTTTTGGCTTCCATCCACAATCCCGCACACGATTGGATGATCGATTCGATCTCATCCATTTTTCTGTCGATGAGCGGGTCATTATTTATTTTTTGAAGCGATCGATAGAGCTTCAATAATGCGGGAATACTTTTTTCGGCGTGCTGCGGTACAAATTTGTTTTGGACCTCGGTAATTGACTGAGCGATCTTCTTTCCATTTGGAATTCTGTTCCAGGAAATATCGATTCCTTCAAACAACTCATTCTTTGCACTCTCTCCAGCAGAAACGACAAATTCATTAATATTGCTCCCTCTGTTTTGCGAAGATCCCATTCCCTGGCTTTTGTGCATAGTACGGCTAATTCCGGCAATTTCGTTAAACGATTTTCCAAGCAACGGAGAAAATTCACCGACATCAATTTTTATAGTTTGGATATTGGTTGAGTTTGAGTTTGTTCCTCCGAAACGAAAATGATTGAACAGCAATCGCTTTGCCTTCCACGGCTGAACATTCTTTAATTGTTCTGGAAAAATATTCGGGTCGCCGCTGACCGCAAATGCTTCCTGCGCAAGAATTGCCGAAGCAGTATGGTGTCCATGACCACCTTGTGTCGGGGCAAACCGTGTAATGATGATATCGGGACGATATTTGCGGATGACCCAAACGACATCTTTAAGAACACTGTCCTTATTCCATAATCGCAATGCTTCTTCCGAAGATTTTGAGAAACCAAAATCAATCGCACGGGTAAAGAATTGTTCTGCGCCGTCGATCCTTCGCGCAGCTAATAATTCCTGGGTTCTAATAATTCCAAGTTCTGTTCCCTGTTCTGAGCCGACAAGATTTTGTCCCCCTTCTCCTCTTGTTATAGACA
>DMPG01000227.1 GCA_003456055.1 Bacteroidota bacterium
ATGGATGAAGCAATCCAATATTCGATCGATATCGTCAATAATAATATCTCCCATGAGCATCTTGCTTCGTTCATTCCAGAAAATCTTATTATGGTGGATGTTGTCGCAAAGTCCAAAGAAGAATTATTCCTGACAATGATCACGCGTGCGGCCAAAACCGGTGTCATTAAAAATAAAGCTGAATTTTTACAAAGTGTTATTGAGAGGGAACTTCAAATGCCGACCCACATTGGCAAAGGAGTTGCAGTTCCACACGGGAGGGTAAAGAGTGAGAAAGAGGAAATTATTGTTATTTTTGCACGTCTTTCTGAAGAAATAATATATGAAGAGAAAACCGGAGAGAGGGTAAAATTTGTGTTCTTGGTATCAACAGGAACAAATGAAAAGGAATATTTGACTGCCTTACGAATGATCGCTAAAAATATTCAGAATGATACAATCTATAAAAGGCTTTTAACTGCGCAAAATCAATCGGAATTCCATCACATTTTTTCAGAATTGAAGATCACGAATAAATCGTAATCGATTTATTCATGATTAGTGACTGCATCGATAATTGCACCACCGACAAGATCGTCCCCTTCGTAAAAAACAACCGATTGCCCCGGAGTGATTGCACGCTTCGGGCTTTCAAAATCAATTTTGATTCGTCCTTCCCCATTTCTGTTACCCTCGAGTTGAGTTACAATTGCAGGTTCGGCAGTGTCTTTATATCGAATCTTCACTGTTAATTTTTTCCCATCAAATAAATTATCGTATTTGATCAGATTGAGTTTTGAAGCAAATAACTGGTTGTAAAACAATTCTTTTTCATATCCCACGTTGATCTTGTTCTCTTTGTAATCGATCGAAGTAACGTACAGAGGGTCCGGATGAGCAATGCCTAGACCTTTTCTTTGACCAACAGTATAAAAAGGAAATCCGTTATGCTCCGCGATTTTTTTGCTATTCAAAACAACCTCTCCGCCCATTAAATCGTTTTCAAGTGTTGGTAATTTATGTTTAAGAAAACGTTCATAATTATTATCCGTAATGAAACAAATTTCAAAACTTTCTCCTTTTGCTGCTGTGCGGAGATCATATTTAACGGCCAGCAAACGTACTTCTTCTTTAGTATAATTTGCTAATGGAAATAAAGTTCGACTTAAAGATTCTTGTGTAACATTCCATAGCATATAAGATTGATCTTTCTTCGTATCTTTTCCGCGCTCAATTACGTATCGCTTTGTGGTTTCATCAATACGCAATTTTGCGTAATGACCCATTGCAACATAATCAGCACCCAGCTGCATACCTTTACGTAGTAATTCTTCCCATTTGATTTTTCGATTACAGATAACACATGGATTTGGGGTACGACCATGCATATATTCATCAATAAAATTATCAATCACTTCTTTGCCGAACACTTCTGAAAAATCCATCACATAATGAGGAAATCCTAACTTCGCAGCAATAATTCTTGCGTCATTGATCCCATCAAGAGAACAGCAGCTCTTATCCCCTTCAATAGTTCCTCCGACATCATCATAATTAAAGGTTTTGATCGTAATACCGATAACGTTATATCCCTGCTCCACCAAAAGTGCGGCACAGACAGATGAATCAACACCGCCGGACATGCCAAGGACAACTGTTCTATTTTTGTTTTGATTGTTCATTACGATAATTTACAAAATATTCGTCAGAACTCGAAATCCAACTGTAAAGCAATTTGATTATCTAGATTGCCTTGAATTTCATCATCTCCACTTCCTAGAACTACTTCATCCAGCTTTTTAGTTTCCGAGTATTTGAACGAGAACTGAAATCCTTCAATGAATTCATATCCTGCAACAAGATACCATCGGATTCCTTTCCCATAAATAGGTGGATTTGCAAAATTTCCGGCAATATCCGATTCGTATTGATATAATCGTGAGTCGTATGATTGAGTATCAAAGATGATGCATCGAGCTTTTAAGGATATTCCGTTTTTATTATTTCGGTATTTTCCCTCAACAAATGTCAGAAAACCCTCCTCATTGTATCGTGAAGGATTGTACGATACTTTCACAAACTCGAATCGTTGCGAAAGTGAAAAATGGGACGTGGCTTTGAATATGTAAGCAACACGATAATTTATTTGATTTCGTTCATCATCAGCGAATCGTATTTCAATCTGAGATTTGGTCTTATTTCGAATTTGAAAAATAAAATCAAGCTGTTTTGAAATTGATTGCTGCATATGTGCCATCAGATCTTTTCCGACGATACCAAATCCATTGGATGTTGACGGAAGTTTATACAGATCAACATACGAGTTGAAGATCGTATTTTCATTTTGAAGTTTTACTCCAAGATAATTTCCCAATTCTCCATCACCAACATTTTCTCGTTCTCCAAACGGGCGCGCAAAAGGACTTGTATATCCTTTCGTGTATGCCCGATGTTGATAACTAATACCAAATGATTTTGTAACCGGGAAGATAACGCCTATTACTTTGCTGAATCGGTCACCATCGTTCGATGCTGCTTCGCCAAATGTTGTAAGACCGTAAATCAGTATTTCCCACGACAGACTACCGGCAGAAATGGATTTTTTACCGGAAAGATCGAATAATGTTGGTTTAAGTTGTTTTTCATAACTGACGTTGACAAAATTAAATGAGATAGTTTTTAATACGTCAACCGAAAAATCAATTTTACCGCCAACAACTTTTTCCATTAAAGAATTTCGTCGTAATAAATCGTTTTCTGTTCGATAAATTCCAGAGGTATAAAAACTTGTAACAACTCCATTGGTGTCAATATTTGCCGGCAGTTTTCGTTTTGAATAAAAACCCGTGAGTGTAATATTTTGGTAACTAAACTGAGCAGCAGACCCATTGAAATATCTGTATTCATCGGTCGAGACGCTTGGAGAGATTACGCTGCCTCGTTTTCGAATCTGTCCGGTTGCATCACTTCCTTTTGAAGTGGATATATTTTTTGC
>DMPG01000179.1 GCA_003456055.1 Bacteroidota bacterium
GCAGCATTATCTGAATGGTATTAAAGTGATTGAATATACACGGAACACTCAGATGTGGCGGTCACTTGTTGCTTATAGCAAGTATAAGGATTGGCCTGGCTTTGGCGATCAAGATTCCGGCAACATCTTGTTGCAGGACCACGGAAACGAAGTGAAATTCCGAAGTATTAAAATCAAAGAACTATAAAGGACTGAAGATGAAATCAGATAAAAATTCCCGAAGAAAATTTTTGAAAACATCGGCCGCCGCCACCGCCGGTGTAACGCTGGGTGGATTGGGTTTCACTGCAAGAAGTTATGCGCGGATCATTGGATCAAACGACCGACTGAACATTGCCATCATTGGCCTCGGTCGCCGACTTGGTGCTTTCTTTGAACCGATAGCTGATAAGAACAGTAACGTGCAGTTGCTCTATCTTTGTGATGTGTTGCAGAGTCAAATGAGCAAAGCATCAGAAAGTTTCTCAAAGCATATAGATTATAAAGCTAAACACGAGGGGGATTTTTTCAAGGTCATTGCTGATCCGTCGGTCGATGCGATCATCAATGCTACCCCGGATCATTGGCATGCTCCGGGAACGTGGCTTGCAACTGCTGCAGGAAAACATGTCTACGTTGAAAAACCGTGCAGTCACAATCCTTATGAAGGCGAACTTTTGGTGAAAGCACAAAAAAAGTATGGTAAAGTGATCCAAATGGGAAATCAACAACGCTCTGCAATTGAAACGATAGAGATCATCAGAAAGATCCATGAAGGAATTATTGGAACAGCGTACTTAGCTCAGGCATTCTATTCCAATAATAGAGGAGAGGTTGTTGTTGCAAAAAAAGCTCCGGTTCCCGAAGGATTGAACTGGGAACTCTGGCAAGGTCCCGCTCCAAGAAAAGCATATGAACACGATACGTGGAATTACAACTGGCATTGGTATGGATGGGATTATGGAACTGCGGAGACCGGAAACAATGCAACACATGAGTATGACATAGCACGGTGGGCACTGCAAGTTGAATTTCCTGAAAAGGTCATTGTCGATGCGGAGAAATATCATTGGAAAGAAGATGGTTGGACCATGTATGATACCATGGATGCGACGTTCAAATTTTCTGGTAATAAAACCATTAAATGGGATGGGAAAAGTCGCAACAATTATGAGACTTTTAAAGCTGGACGCGGAACAATCATCTATGGTACAAATGGATCGGTATGGGTGGACAGAGAAGGGTACATTGTATATGACCGAAATGGCAAAGAGACAAGTCGCAAGCAGTCGTCTGGTAAAGAAGGTGGAACGCAATTAGGTGNNGGAGATATGTCCACCCTGCATGTTCAGAATTTCTTTCAAGCCATACGAGGTAAAGAAAAACAACGGGCTCCGATTGATGAAGGGGCGACAAGTACACTCTTGTGTCATCTATCGAATATTGCATACCGGACCGGAGAAGTATTGGAATGTGATCCGAAGAATGGACATATCACTAATAGTGAAAAAGCAATGAAATTGTGGAAACGCGATTACGAAAATGGATGGGAGCCGAAAATTTGACTCTGATTCCAATTTCCAATCGATACCNNCGTTCTTGAAATATCTATTGCTGATAAGCATATCTTTACCGCTGCATTCACAAAAGGCGAATGAGCCATCGAGTTATCTTTGGGAAATTGATAATCTTTCGAAGATCGGTGGGTATCCTATTTCCGTATTTGGAAATCCTACCGTTAAGAAATTTCCTGAAGGGACAGCGATAGTGTTCGATGGTATTGATGACGGTATGATCATTCAAGGATGTCCGATCAACAAAAGTTCAGAATTCACCATCGAGATAATTTTTAAACCGGATTCTTCATTCCCAAATAATGTAGAGCAAAGATTTTTACACATTCAAAAGCCAAATTTTGAACACCGACGTATGCTTCTAGAACTACGATTGAACGAAAAGAACGGGTGGATCGTGGATACTCATGTAAGAGCAGATTCAGCGTTATTAACTTCTCTTGCTAAAGAATATCCACATCCCGTGGATCAATGGTATTATGTTGCGTTTGTTTATAAAAATGGTATTGCAACTCATTATGTCAATGGAAGAAAAGAGATGAGCGGCCTGATCCAATACATCCCTGTTGACAGTGCTCATGTTTCGCTTGGTATGCGAATGAACCAGCGGTCATTCTTTAAAGGAGCGATCAAAACTGTTCGACTATCGAACTATGCTCTGGATTCCATGGAATTTATGCAGTCTAGCGTAGTTTCGAATATTGGAAATATATCCAAAAATCTAATGTTTTCAGATTCTTTTGATACAAACAACAAAAACTGGATCTCCGAATTTGAGAATCCATCAACATCAAACGCAACAATCACCAACGGGGTTATGGATATCAGCGCATCTGCTGGTGCAACCATCTGGTTCAATAAAAAGTTATCCGGAAACATTATGATCACGTATGATGCGATCGTGAAAAATGATGGTGGACCGAATGACCGTGTTTCTGATCTGAATACATTTTGGATGGCTACGGATCCTCTCAATAGAAATACTTTCACCCGAAATGGAAAATTCTCATCCTACGATAATATGAACCTCTATTATAGTGGTATTGGCGGACATGATAATGAGACGACGAGATTCAGAAAATATTACAATAATGGGGATAAACCGGTAATTAAAGAATATCTCGACAAAGACCATTTATTGCAGGGAAACCGATTATATAGAATGGAGATCTTCGTTAACGAAGGGCATATCCAATTATATTGTAATGATGAACTCTATTTTGATTTCAACGATACACAGCCGTATCGAGAAGGATATTTTGCATTTAGAACAACACGAAGTCACCAAATAATGGATAATTTCAAAGTATTCCAAATTGTATCGGAGAAACAGTAGAATGGTAAATACAATCAGATCGGTTTTCTTTATCGGTGGTATGATAATTTTGTCATTCAATCCTTCACATTTATATTCACAATCCGGTTCCCATAAACCGATATTTCTTGACCTCGTTCAGATAGAAAAATATCAAACTGCATTTACAAAACAATCGCCGGATACAAAAGCTCTTCTTGATGAATTTATTCGTAATACAGATTCGCTTCTCACGATGAAACCACTATCTGTGATGGACAAAGAACAAACACCTCCGAGCGGGGACAAACATGATTTTATGAGCATGGGTCCATATTGGTGGCCGGATTCGACAAAATCCGATGGATTGCCGTACATCAGAAAAGATGGGCAAAGGAATCCTGAGTATTATACGATCTCCGACCAATTGTTCTTCGGGAATATTGTACAGGCGGTGGAAAAATTGTCCATTGCATATGCTATTTCAAAGGATACTCGATATTCTGCCAAGGCATCAGAACTCATACGGGTTTGGTTTGTAGATGAGAAAACAAGAATGAATCCGAACATGAATCATGCTCAATTTATACCGGGAATCAATACGGGAAGAGGAATCGGCATAATTGAAACACGGTACATTTTTAAAATACTTGATGCACTCTGTCTGCTTAAATCTTCCCGCGAGTGGAAAAAGAGTGATCCAGAAAAAATGACGAATTGGATCACAGCCTACTTTCAATGGTTGACGACTCATCCATACGGTATTGATGAGTCCAACGAAAAGAATAATCATGGAACGTGGTATGATGTTCAGACGGTTTCGCTTGCTTTGTACCTGGGTAAAAAAGATTACGCCATTCGAATACTGGAAGACGCAAAAACAAAAAGAATTGCAGTGCAGATCGAAGCTGATGGAAAACAACCGTTGGAACTTGCGCGGACGAGGTCTTGGAGTTACAGTACGATGAATCTCACTGCATTTTTCCACCTTGCAACACTTGGCGAAAGAGCAGGTGTTGATTTATGGGGTTATAAAAACCCTGACGGAGGTTCCATCAGAAAAGCTCTTGATTATCTTTTGCCGTTTGCCGTCAATATGAGTGAATGGAAATTCCAGCAAATCAGCAAAATTGAAGGTGATGCGATGGTGAAACTGCTCATTGCAGCTCAAAAGAACTTTGATCAAAAAGAATATTCTAATTGGATAAAAAAGATATATCCTGATCCATTTAAATTGACTATCGAAAAAATGGTAAGTATATACTGACGATAATTCTTTAACCGATTCAGAATTGTTACAAGGTATAATAAACAACTCTATGAAAATAAATAATGCTTTATATGTTCTAGTGCTTATCATTATCTCATTGATAATGTCATCCTGCAGTACATCAAAAAAAAGTATAAGTGATACGAAATCAATTGACCTCTCGAAATGGGAAACAAATCGGGTTGTCACTGCCGCTGAAAAATATTTACTCGAAGAACCGATTACATTGACATCATTTTCTTCTCCGAGAAGCGCCGGTGGTAAGCATGATTTCTTCTCAGAGGGGGATTACTGGTGGCCCGATTCAACGAATCCTGAAGGACCGTACATTCAAAAAGACGGCTTGACGAATCCGGGAAATTTTGTAGATCACCGGAAAGCAATGGTGAGATTCAGCATCCAAGTCTCGGCACTGACGGCAGCATATAAAATTTCCGGTAAAAAACAGTATGCCGCCCATGCAGTAAAACATCTTCTGGCATGGTTTGTCAGCGGAGAAACAAGAATGAATCCTCATCTTTTATATGCTCAGGCAATCAAAGGCAGGTTTACCGGACGAGGTATTGGAATCATTGATACGATTCATCTCATCGAAGTTGCACAAGCAATTATTGTTCTAAATGAAGCCGGAGTATTCACAGTGCAGGAAATAACGGATATAAAACAATGGTTTAGGGAGTATATACAGTGGTTGACGACGCATCAATACGGGAAAGATGAAATGAATGCGAAGAATAATCATGGAACATGCTGGGTAATGCAG
>DMPG01000189.1:0-1354 GCA_003456055.1 Bacteroidota bacterium
GGCCGTTTGTCGGTAAATATCCATTATTGATAACATCGATTGAAATGCGAAAAACATTTTCTCCGATCTTTTCCACTTTTTTATTTGAAAGCGAAATATCCGCCAACTCTCCTGCAAGATAAGTGATAAAATTGCTGAACGGTTTGGAATAATTGTTCAGGCTATCCGCCGGTGGATTTGTTAAGACGAATGGTTTTACTCCACCTATTTCGACTTCCTGATTTGGGAAATCGGGATGATTGAATTTTGTCCATGGCACAGAAATATCTTTTCCACCGATCGCATCATACCATTTTAATACTCTGATACCCGGATCATCTGATTTATCTTTTTCATCTTTTTTGCCATCGGATGATTTCTTTGTTGAATCTTTTACCGCGGATGAATCTTTAGCTTTCAGAATCTCTCCAGCCCACCATGGACGAACGGAAAACGACCATCGTCCTGTATGATAATACGCCCATTCACTGAAGGAACCTTCACCTTTCACAGATTTCGGAGCATCTTTTAATTTTGCGATCTCCCCAAATTTTTTACTGATCATTCCAAAATAATCTTCATCCTCTTTNNTTTCGTTACCGATGTTAGCACCGGCGAATCCCCTTTTGGCGATTCATTTTTCCATGCACTATTCAGGTTATCATTTGAAGAAAAGGAAAAGATCAATGCAATATTTTGATGATCGTAAACGAAATCTGCAATTGCTTTTGTTTCAACTTCTGATATTTGATGAACACCGCTGTTCTTTCCAAAGAACTGATAATTGTATGTGAAGTTCCTATTGAAATCTGTTCCCCCAATTCCATCTTCATTCCATTCTTCATCCTTATCGTTATCAATTCCTTCACTAAATAAACGATACATCCCCTTTTCGCCTTTTCCGGCATCTGCTTTTCGCATCAACCGTGAATCCTCAGGATTGATGATCCATTCGCCCCGTGAATCTTTGATACGCATCCAGGAAATAAAGCCGTCTTTGTTTACATCATCCACATTATCTTCGTCAATGGCTGCATCGCGGTCGTCATCATAGGGATTGTAATTTGTTTCTCGTTCAACAAGCGGTTTGAAGAAAAACGATTCACTCGCATCCGGATTTGCTCGAGGAATAACATACACTGTAGTTTTATCAAGTAGTTTAGTGATGCTATCAATTTTGCCGTAGGACTGAACAAGGTGTTCTATTAAACGAAGTGAGTGCTCACTCCCAATAAGCTGCGTTGCTTCAATTCCACCTACCACAAGGATTGCTTTACGATTTTCTGTTTCTCCTTTACCAATTGTTACAACCCAGAGATCATTCCCTTTAATTGTTTTTGCAATTGATTCATATTTTAGGAGTGATGAATTTTGG
>DMPG01000189.1:1462-2617 GCA_003456055.1 Bacteroidota bacterium
TCTGACATCCAAGCGTTGAATATCCTCGTTAAACGTCAGACACATAAAACGTGTCAGACGTTGTCCACACTATTTATGAAAATGAAAGTGGGATTTCAAGTGATAATTGTAAAGGAACAACGTTATAATGGAATATTCCCATGCTTCTTCTTCGGATTTCTATCCACCTTTGTCTCTAACATTTCCAACGCTCGAATAATCCTCGGACGTGTTTCATCAGGCAAAATTACATCATCAATATATCCCCGCTCCGCCGCACTGTAAGGGTTTGCAAATTTGTCGGTGTATTCCTGTACTTTCTGATTGAATGCAGCTTCTTTATCTACTGCTTTATCAATTTCTTTCTTAAAGATAATCTCTACTGCACCTTTTGGTCCCATCACTGCAATCTCCGCTGTGGGCCAAGCAAAATTCATATCACCGCGGATATGTTTGGAGTTCATAACATCATACGCCCCGCCGTACGCTTTGCGTGTTATGATAGTGATCTTTGGAACAGTCGCTTCGCCATAGGCATACAATAATTTTGCACCGTGCGTAATAATACCGCCATACTCTTGTGTTGTTCCCGGAAGGAATCCCGGAACATCANNAACATCTTCAAGCGTGATAATCGGGATATTGAATGCATCACAGAATCGGATGAAGCGTGCCGCTTTCGTCGAAGCATCGTTATCCAGCACGCCGGCAAGAACCGCTGGTTGATTTGCAACAATTCCGACTGACATTCCATTCATCCGCGCAAAACAAACGATGATGTTCTGTGCATATTCTTGATGCACTTCAAGAAAATCTCCGTTATCGACAACTGAGTGAATTACTTCTTTAATGTCATATGGTTTTGTTGACGTATCGGGAACAATTGAATTCAATGTCTTGTCTTTACGATCAACCGGATCGGTGCANNCTATGTCATATGGTTTCGTAGAAGTATCGGGAATGATGGAATTTAATTTTTCATCTTTACGATCGATTGGATCAACGCAAATACACCGCGGTACATCATCCATATTATTTTGAGGAAGGAAGGACAATAATTTTTTGAGTTGATCGATACAATCGATCTCATTTTCACATGCAAAATGAGCAACGCCGCTTTTGCTCGCGTGTGTCATTGCTCCACCAAGGTCTTCGCTAGAAACTTCTTCGTGCGTA
>DMPG01000362.1 GCA_003456055.1 Bacteroidota bacterium
AAAGCTAAAAAAACCGAAGCAAAGAAATCCTAATCATTAGATTTTCAAAATCCTCACGTTGAGGAGAAATATTTGCTGAAAAATAAACGCCGCTCTTCCTTATAATGAGAGCGGCGTTTCTGTTTATTGATCCGCATTCATTTTTAATGAAGCAATTATTACAGATGAACAATAACAATAATAAATTTACTTCCAAGCACTTCTTGCAATATTCATTTCTCTTCTGTAATATTCAAAAACTTTTGGATTGATCAGTTTCTATTTCATTCTATAAATAAATAAGGAGTTCCATTCATGAAAGAAGAACACCCGATCGTACAAAATTCCACTGAAATGTACCATCCCTCCTNNATCCCCGAAATAGTAGCTCAGGCGAACGTCAAAGATCCTGAAGCAGTCCGAATGGAAGCTGCAAAAGATATTCAGGCGTATTGGGCAAAGCGCGCCGAAGAGTTGGAATGGTATAAAAAATGGGATACAGTTCTGGATGATTCGAACAAACCATTCTATAAATGGTTCACCGGCGGAAAGACCAATATCGTATTGAATGCATTGGATCGACATGTGAAGACATGGAAACGAAATAAACTTGCATTGATCTGGGAAGGAGAGAAAGGCGAGGTCAGAACATTTTCGTATCATGCAATGAATCGTGAAGTGTGCAAATTTGCAAATGTTTTGAAAAGTATGGGAGTTGTGAAAGGTGATCTCGTCACGATCTATATGCCGCGCATTCCTGAGACAGTGATTGCAATGCTTGCGACTGCAAAGATTGGGGCAGTGCATTCGGTTGTGTATGGAGGATTCTCAGTTGAAGCATTGCATGGCAGAATTGAAGATAGCGGATCGAAAGTTGTGATAACCGCCGACGGCGGGAACATGAATGGAAAAAAAATTGAGTTGAAAAAAATTGTTGACGAAGCATTACAACGTTCAGGAGCACCGGAACATGTCGTCGTCATTAAGCATCTCGGAATTGATGTTATGATGGAACAAGGCCGCGATTACTGGTATCACGAATTGATGACACTTCCAATGTCAAAGAACGGTTTAAAATGTGAAACAGTTGAGATGGATGCAGAAGATCCACTCTTCATTCTTTATACTTCAGGTACGACAGGAAAACCAAAAGCAATTCTTCATACGCATGGAGGATATTCCGTTGGAGTTCATGCCACAATCAAAGATGTGTTCGACCTGAAAGAAGAAGATCGTTGGTGGTGCACTGCTGATCCGGGATGGATCACGGGACATTCCTATATCGTATATGGTCCTCTGATAGCTGGAGCAACTTCCATCATGTATGAAGGAGCGCCGACATATCCATATCCGGATCGCTGGTGGTCCATCATCGAAAAATATGGCGTTACCATTTTCTATTCAACACCAACCGCAATACGTGGTTTGATGCGTTTCGGCGAATCGTGGGCAAATCGGCACGATCTCTCTTCTCTTCGTTTGTTAGGAAGCGTCGGCGAACCGATCAATCCTGAAGCGTGGAGATGGTTCTACAAAATTATTGGAAAAGAAAAATGTCCAATAATGGATACGTGGTGGCAAACCGAGACCGGAATGTTCATGATGGCACCAATGCCTGCGCAACCGCTAAAGCCTGGCTCTGCAACAAAACCCCTTCCGGGTATCGAAGCCGATGTTGTAAATGCGGAGGGAAAACCTGTTGCGGCCGGCGAAGAAGGTTTTCTCATTTTGAAAAACCCGTGGCCTGCTATGATGAGAACAATTTTTAAAGATCCGGACCGATATGTGAAAACATATTNNCATATTATTTTGCGGGCGATTCTGCACGCAAAGATAGTGACGGATATTTTTGGGTGATTGGTCGCGTTGATGATGTTATTAAGGTAAGCGGCTATCGATTAGGAACTGCAGAAATCGAATCTGCATTCATTACTCATCATGCGGTTGCTGAAGCTGCGGTCATAGGTCTGCCGCACGAAATAAAAGGAATGGCGATCCATGCATATTTGATTTTAAAAGCAGGGAATGAACCAAGCGATTTTCTTGTAGATGATCTTCGCAAACACATTGCGCACGAACTCGGTCCGATTGCAAAACCGGAAAAGATTGAGTTTGTTCAGTCTCTGCCAAAGACACGCAGCGGAAAAATAATGCGTCGCGTCTTAAAAGCAAGAGCGCAAGGATTGAGTGAAGGAGATATTTCTACATTGGAAGAGTGATGAGATTACCCTTGCGAAGGTCCAAAACCTTCGCAAGGGTATATAAGGTTTTACTTACCCCATAAATCTTTAAATAGATTCCAGCCAAGAACAGATCCGACGATCAACAATAGTAAACCAAAAAATCTCGTGATTTTTCTGATCCTGTCGATCTCAAATTTTACTTTTTGTTTCTCAACCAACTCAACCAATGTAAAGAACCAACCGGTAACCCCAACACCTGTGCCAAGAGCAAATAATGAATTATCGAGCAATGTTGGCTGAATGATATGATATCCATGGACAATTCCACCAATTGTTATCCAATATGCCAGGAACGATGGATTTGAAAAATACATTGCCATTCCTAATAAGAAATATCGTTTAAAACCAGGTGTATCTTCCTCATTCGGCTGGAAATGTGTTTCCGGTAATTTCCCAAATGTCGTTTTAAGTCCGTAGATAAAAAAGATCAGAAATGTTGAAATTCGAAAAGTCAGTTCAAGCGAAGGATGCGATATGAGAGAACCAATACCAAAAACTGCAGCTGCACAATAGATCACATCCATAAATGCGGAACCAACACCGATCATTAACGCCTGAGCAGTGTGATTACGCAACGCTTTCATTACAACAGCAAGATTTATAGGTCCGATCGGGATTGTTGTTAAATATCCGATGATAAAACCAACAATAAATGCGATCATGAATAGCCTGAATTTGTTTTACAACGACCGTCAACTTTTAAGGTGACGGTCGTGTTACCAGAAATTTATATTAGATAAGGAAGTTTCGAAGAAAGTGCAAGGATAAATCGAAATTTTTGAATATTTCAAACGCGAAGGTCTTGTCAACCTTGCGAAGGTTTTATATTTTATATTCACAACCTTCGCAAGGTTTATTACGCGGCAATTTCTGAAGTTGTAAACATTCCTTCATCGATAAAACCTTTTTCTTTTACCGATTGGAGCAGAGTGATGATTGGTTGAGCTTCAACATAGATCATCAAATGATTTCGAAGTTTGGATGCATTCGCTTCCCCTTTTAAATATCCGATATAAAATTTCCGCATCTCAATTACTGCTCGACGCTCCCCTTTTCGTTCAACAGATAGTTGTAATAATTCTATACATTTATCAATTCGTTCCGCAAGTGTCCGCTTAGGATTGATCTCTCCGGTTGCAAAATAGTGTTTTGTGTCGGCAAAGATCCATGGATTGTCAATCGCACCGCGACCAATCATAACACCATCACATCCGGTTTCATCGAATACGTCTTTGATCTGTTTTGGATCGACCAAACTTCCATTGACAAAAACTGGAATGCTTACTTCTTTTTTTATTTTAGGGATCCATGAATAATCAGGATCACCATTATGTCCTTGAGATCGTGTACGACAATGAATTGTCAATCCTTGAACTCCAATCCCTTCAAGCATTTTTGCAACTTCAATAATTTTGATTGAAGATTCATCCCAGCCCAATCGTGTTTTAACAGTCACCGGAATTTTCGTTGCTTTTATGACATTCGAAACGAGACGCTCCATCCGAGGAATATCTTTTAATAATCCTGCTCCCGCTCCACGACCGGCAACCTGTTTTACCCAGCATCCCGCATTGATATCAATGATATCCGGATTCAATGAATCCGCTAAACGAGCCNNCGCATTTTCATCACCTCCATAGATCTGAATTCCGAATGTGCGTTCTTCTTCCAGAAATCGCATCTTCTCAAATGTTTTTTTATTGTTGCGTACTAATCCATCGGAGTTTACAAACTCCGTATACATAATATCCGCACCGAGCTTTTTACAAACAAGACGAAACGGCATATCTGTAACGTCTTCCATCGGTGCAAGAATTAAAGGACGATCAATA
>DMPG01000075.1 GCA_003456055.1 Bacteroidota bacterium
CCGAAGAATCTCCAGTTCATTGTTATTCCGAACAGTTGTTGACTCAGTTTTGCTTCCGCGGTCAATTTGGAATAGCTGAATGTTGATGTCGGTGTTCCAAACTCATCATCCAATCGAACAAAGAATCTGCCGCCGGAGAAATTCTCAAAATACTTCAAGCTAATGAATCCTGCATCAAGATTTCCTGCACGATTCCAATCGGAAGGATTACCGAGGTACCGGTCATCATTCACGCGAATAGAGAGGATACTGGTTGTGATCGTAAATGATTGAGTGAAACTTCTTGCAGTACTCTTTCTGGCATCAAATGATTTTTCGATGACCCACTGCCAACCGCTGAAACCGTCCAATCGAAATAACCGCGCCGACGTTGTCAATTGCGGATCCCAAATTCGAAGTGGCGTGAAATACGAAAGTTCATAATCGGGGACATCGCTTCGTGTTCCGTATTTTGTGTGAAGAGAGGTAATATGATCGCTTGCCATATAACTTCCGGTAATGTTTGTTCCGATCTCAAATCCGTCCCGAAGATTGAATCCAACTGCCGGAGCAGTATTGATACGATATGCATCTAGCGGATATGTAAGAGTATTGGCGATGTTGAATCCATAATCAAAAACAACCGGCGGCATGCACCACGAATTGTTTAAGCGGTTGACATCGGAAAGTTTCATTTCAGGATCGACAACAACATTCATGACTTCTGATGAAAGAGAATCGATCACGATTTCCGCACGGCGTCCTCTATCCCAGACACGTTCAGAAAAACGAACATCGCGAGTTGTTCCGTCGTCAAGTGTCAGGCGAAGCGTTGCAGGCATCACTGCTTGTTCTTTACTGAGAAGAACAATCGTTGAAATATTCTTTCCATTCTTCACTTCATTGCGTACATCATCAACAGCGATATCCAGTTTCCATGTTTGATCGAACCATTGATTCCAAAACCAATCAAGGTCACGTCCGGAAACATCTTCAATCGTATTGAAAAAATCAGCAGGATACGGATGTTTGAAGATCCAGCGTTTGTAATATTCGTTCATAGCATTGGAAAACGTCTCTTTTCCAATAAGATCCTCGAGCATCACAAGAACAGTTGCCGGTTTTTGATATGCCATCACTCCGTATTGCGAATTGGGAATCAAGTATGGATGCGCCATGATCGTTGCTTCGTTGTCTGCACGGGTGCTCATCAGATACATTCGTTGTTCGAATAACCGTACATTTATTTCCGGCAGATGCATCCACGAATATTTTTTAATGAAATCCTTATGCAGCATTCCATTGTCGCCGTACCGGTCTTCAATCGCTGTCGCAGTGATGAACGTCGTGAACCCTTCATCCATAAAAGGATAATTCGTTTCGTTGCTCCCGATCATCATCGGATACCATTCGTGTCCGAGTTCGTGAGCAATGGTGTAATATAATAAATTGCTTACCGGATCCCCCGCACTTGCATAGATCATCATCGGATATTCCATTCCGTCAACAGGACCGGAAACGACGGTTGCCTGTGGATAGATATACGTGCCGAAATTTTTTGAAAAATGTTCAATGGCATGCTTTGCCATTTGTGCTGCTTCGTCCCAATTTGATGCATCGCTCATCAATAATGGAAATGAAGCACGGAATTCATCCGGATGATAGAATGCGTAGATGCGGACGCCGTTGTTCGTTACCGTACAGTCCCACACAAAATTCGCTGAAGCAGCGAACGCAAAATCGCGGACATTTTCGGCGGTGAATTTCCAAACTGTTGTTTCTTCGCTGATACTGTCGGCGGATGCTTTGATCTCCTCTGGAAGAATAATCCGCGTTGTCGAATCGCTTGTAAGAGCATTGAACCGCTGCAATTGTGAAGGAGTAAGAACTTCGTTTGAATTGGTCAATGTTCCGGTTGATGCAATAATGAAATTTTTTGGAACAGTGATCGAAACATTCCAATTACCGTATTCGGTATAGAATTCCGCGATACCAAGATATTGCGTTCTGTTCCATCCCCTCTGATCATCATACACCGCAACCTGCGGATACCACTGACTGATGCCGAAATCATTTTTTTCGCTTCCGGTGCGGAGCTCTGCATTTTTTGGAATATCGTAGTTCCAATCCATCGAAATTTCAACCGACGTCTTTGGCATTAATGGCTGAGGGAGAACAGTTTCCATGATTGTTTCGTCTATCGTTGGAGTAACGACAATGTTATTGACAGAAATTTTATCGATTGTCATTCCATTGGTAATACCAAATGCTCGGCTCGATTGTTCATCATTCTTTCGCGGTGAAGAATCTTTCCGGAAGATATTCTGATAAAGATGCCAGACAATTGATCGCAGCGTGTCCGGTGAGTTGTTGTAATAGACAACCGTTCCTTTTCCGGAAAGAATTTTCTTCTTCACTTTCAGTTCGGCGTTGATCGTATAATCGGTCCGTTGCTGCCAGTATGCAGGAGATGGAGCGCCGGTGGAAAGGCGGGTTTGCTCTTTTGTGTACGATTGTTGGAAATTTAGAAATAAAAGGGTGATAAAAAAGAAAAGGGGAGTTTTCATGGAGTTATTGTCAATTTAAGGATTTGGAAAGTATGAGCACTGGTTTAGACTTCAAAAATGCCAAACAGGTTACTATAAAATAGGGAAAATCTATTGTGTTTAGAACATAAATTCTTTGGAATGAGTTGCTTCGAATCTTAGAAATGTTTCTTAAAATCCATTCCTTGCACTTCCTTTCTATAATTCGTATTTTGACTATAGAAAACCCGCCAATCAGCACTTTCGGCGGGATTTTTTTTGAACCATATAAAATATAAACGTCATGCTGAACTTGTTTCAGCATCTTTTAGTATATATGATTGATCCCGAAATAAGTTCGGGGTGATGTATCCCAGAAGAAAAATGAACCAAATTAGAAATTTCTGCATTATTGCTCATATCGATCATGGCAAATCCACGCTTGCGGACCGTTTACTCGAATTTACTGGCCGTATCACCAAACGGGATCTGACGACAAATCAGGTTCTTGATGATATGGATCTGGAACAGGAACGGGGAATCACGATCAAACTTCACGCCATTCAGATGGAATACAAGGCGAAGAACGGCGAAACGTACACACTCAATCTTATTGACACCCCCGGTCACGTAGACTTTACTTATGAAGTTTCCCGTTCGCTGGCTGCTTGCGAAGGAGCAATTTTAGTTGTTGATGCGTCTCAAGGAGTAGAAGCACAGACGATCAGCAATCTATATCTGGCGATCGATTCCGGTTTGGAAATCATTCCGGTGATGAACAAGATCGATCTTCC
>DMPG01000144.1:0-202 GCA_003456055.1 Bacteroidota bacterium
TGCTGAAAATTTACAATATTTGAGCAATTCATCAAATTCCTGATAGTCAGTATTTAATGCATCCTTTCTAAAAGCAGTTATGAGATCGTCAAATAATTGTATTGGGATCTGAAAATCTCGTAAAACCATTGATAATTTTGCGAATAATTCCATACTGCTTGTACCGTTAACCGCATTATGTAAATGTTGCTGCCACTCATTT
>DMPG01000144.1:215-3436 GCA_003456055.1 Bacteroidota bacterium
CGTATAGACCAAATGAATTGGTTCGCGATACCGTTTTGGAATTAAAAATGAACCGACCGGGAAGTTCTCGTAATGCGTTTTCGCAATATTTTCAATGGATATTTTCATTGTAATTTCTACAAAACTTGAGCAAAGAGGTAAAAAAAATTAGTCGCCAGACTGAATTTGCACAAAAATCCCAATAAAAGACAGTGATTTTTCAATGGCACACTCAATGCCCCTTAGAGAGGCACAGAGCTTAACCATGAAAAATCTAATCAAACATATTCTTATAAACACGGTATTCGGATTAGCATTGATATATGCTCAACAGTTTGATATTATGAACGTAAACCTAACCGATAAGGTCGCTATGAGCTCACATTACACTATAACCAAAAATGGGATTGAGCAATTTTTAGTTTCTGCGCTTGCACACCCATTTGCCATTACAACCGGAGATACGTTATACGTAGGACGACAACAGAATACAACATCGGTTGAAGAGCGTTCTGTCGTTCCGGAAAAGTCTTCGCTTCAACAAAATTTCCCGAATCCATTCAACAATTCTACCGTGATCAGATATTCTGTCGATCGGCAGTCTGATGTTTCAATAACAGTATATGATATGGCAGGGAAAGAGATTTCCACTTTGGTAAACGAATCAAAACAGGCGGGTACATTCAGTATCGGATTTTCTAATACGAATATTGCTTCCGGAACATATTTTTACCGATTGATTGCAAAAAGCGCTGAAGGAAAAACCACAGTTGAAACAAAGAAAATGATCGTCATGAAATAATATGAAATTATTCCTCACATACTTCGTGATATTTTCGTTTGCAGTATTCTCACAGCAATTAGTTGTAAAGACCGATGACGGAATGAAATCGATCCCAACCGCTGCATCGACACTCTCTGCATCATTCTCCAATAACAAAATTGAATTAATGGAATCGCAGAACGAACAGGTTACACTGATCGTTGAATTGACCGCACCGAGCCGTATTGAACAAACAATAAAAGGAAGAATATTCTCGAAGACCTCCTCAGTCCAGGCAAAACAACATGTTCTTGCTACCATCGGTGCCGGACAAGTTGAAAAAGAATTTGAAAATGTTTTTAACGGATTCACTCTTAAAACTTCCAGAGAAAACATTGGTAAGATCAGCGCAATACGCGGTATAAAAAATGTTTATTTGGATGCAACGGTTCAAACAACGCCATACTCCGCAATTTCAACAAGCCCAATCATTCCCAATGCTTCGACTGCTGTTGCAACGGGAAAAGGAATTCGTATTGGTATTATCGACACCGGAATCGATTATAATCACGAAGCGTTTGGCAGCGGATTTGGAAATGCTTTTACCGTAGCGGGCGGTTATGATTTTGTGAACAATGATTCAGATCCGATGGATGACAATGGCCACGGAACCCATGTTGCAGGAATCATTGGCGGACATTCTTCTACGATCAATGGATTAGCGGTTAATGCAAAATTTTTCGCATACAAAGCATTGGATCAGAATGGGAGCGGAACAGTGTCAACGGTAATTGCTGCGATCGAACGAGCAATTGCCGACAGCATGCAAGTAATCAATCTTAGTCTTGGTACGCCATCGAGCGGTTCGGAAGATCCGCTTTCAATTGCAGTGAATCGTGCAGTTGAAGCAGGAATTGTTGTTGTTGTTGCAGCCGGTAATACCGGTGATTATGGGACCATCAATTCTCCGGGTATTGCAAAGTTCGCATTAACAGTCGGCGCAACCGATGCCAACGCAATCGCATCATTCAGTGCGAAAGGACCAGTAACGGATGAGTACCAAATAAAACCTGATGTTGTTGCTCCGGGCGTTGGAATCCTTTCTGCTAAAAAAGGGGGAGGATACATTCAAATGAGCGGGACATCGATGGCAACACCGTTCGTAACGGCTATTGTCGCCGGATTAAAAGAATTACATCCGGATTGGTCCGCAATGCAGATTAAAGATGCGATTATTTCCAATGCTTCGGATCTGCGATTATCGTTATTCTCCCAAGGACATGGAAAAATTAATGAGGAAATCTTAAATGCGAGCGTATTCACCAGTCCGGCACAAATAAGTTTCGGATTCAATCCGCCTTCCGAAAATACATGGAGCCACAAAGAGACATTGCAGGTATTCAATCGCGGATTGGCAGCTAAGAAATATCAGTTCGTATCGACAGCAACCAATCCGGCAATGCAATTTCAATTTAATCCTCAGAGCATCGAGATCGCACCGGCACAAAGTTCACTGGTTACTGTAGAAATTACTGCCAACAATCTGTTCTTAAGTAACAACAGTGAATTTGCAAACGGATATACAGGCAATGTTCTTGCCATAAGTGCGAACGATACATTAAAGGTTCCATTTGCATTCTTCAAAGGGACGGTGCTTCAGGTACATTTCAATGAAATTCCTTGGCAAGTAATGATCCACAATCAAAAGAACTTTTCAAAAGTGCTGGTTCCAAAAACCAATCAAATCTCGTTGGTGGTAAAAGATGGTACCTATGATGTTGCAGCATCATTCTACGGATCGCGATATGTTATTAAAGAAAATATTCCGGTCGCAGGAAAATCCGATGTTACTGTAACAAGTAATGACGCTCAGTTACCGGCATCATTTCAGACGATAAACGAACGTGGAGATCCATTGAATGTCGGTTCCATCGGCGGAACGTATAGTTATATTGAAGCACTTGTTCATCGTGCAACCGGATTTGTTATTGTCGGTTTAGGCGGAGGAAAGATGAATGCTCTGGTAAACCGTGATAAATATTTTTCATCGTTCAGTGATAAATATTCGTACGGTTATTCGGTGAATATTCAACCAACCAATCTCATATCTTACACCTATGATTTTGTCATTGATTCCGGTATGACGTTGCCAAAAATAATTTCCTTCAAACCCGAAGATCTTAAACAAGTGGATGTTCAATATCAGATCGAATCAACAGTCCAGCGCGTTTTTCCGATCACCTGGACTTCCTATATTGGAAAGACAAATGCTGTCAGCGTAACATTCCATGACGGAAATATTCAACCATTAGTTTTTCCGTTCATACAAAAAACATTCTATACTCAACGGACAATTCCATTCCCAATTTATCACCAACGCGAAGCATTTCGGTACTAATTTATTTGTCTACAACATCACTCCTGTTTTGCATTCTTTTGTAAACCATCCCCTTTTACAAGAGAATGCAGGATGATGTTG
>DMPG01000288.1 GCA_003456055.1 Bacteroidota bacterium
CAATGTTTTTGTGTATTGCTATGGTACAAAAATTCATGGGGTATATTCCTTATCACGAACAACAAGTGTTGAGAATATTTCGGTAAATACTCCTGGAAGTTTTTCATTGGAACAGAATTATCCAAATCCGTTTAATCCTTTCACAACCATAAGTTTCAACATCCAAGTTCCAAGTTTTACATCTCTGAAAATATATGATGTAGTGGGAAGAGAAACGGCAACATTAGTAAATAAAAATTTATCAGCAGGAAGTTATGAGGTGAAATTCGATGCTTCACAAGTGCCAAGCGGTGTATATTTTTACACATTGCAAACTGCTCATTACAGTGAAACAAAAAAAATGATATTAACAAAATAAGGAGAGATTTTCTATGCGGGTAAAAGTTTTTTTACTTTGCTTCATAGCAGTGCCATTTGTTTCTTCTCAAACATTCTGGGAACGGACGGAACCGTATTATGCCTCGTTCAATAAGATGTATTTTGGCGGAGGTGATACGATCTATGGTACATTGGGTTCGGGATTCAGCCGTTCTACAAATAACGGATCAACATGGAGCACGCCGATCATCGTCAATTATGTCACCGATATTGCCGTTGCACCGAATGGATACATTTTTTTATCGGAGAATCAGCAGAAAATGTCCCGTTCAACCAACAAAGGGGTCAGTTGGACGATTAAAGGAACAGGAATCAATGAGCCATCATGCTCCGCTGTCATGGTCACATCAACAGGGGTTGTTCTTACAGGAACAAACAAAGGAATTTACCGCTCAACTGACAATGGTGATAATTGGACAAAAGTTGCAGGGAGTGCCGAGATGACCGGAGATTCTTCGATCACAGCAATGGCAACATTTGATGGCATTACGTTGTATGCTTTTACTCGAACTAACACTATTAGTCCTGAACGAGGGTATGCATTTCGTTCAACTGATAATGGATTGACTTGGACAAAAGGAACAAACAGTTTGGATACTGTTGCATTCTATAAAGCAACGGTGAGTTCAAATGGAACAATTTATGTCAGAACCGGAAACGGTGTTCGCTATTCTACTAACGGAGGAAATACTTGGAAGATTCTTGGTTTCTACAATGATTATATCGGCGATGTGACCACTGATCAATCCGGTGCAGTTTACGCGTCAATCAATTCCAAAGATACAACTGCCGTGTTGTTTAAAACAACGAATAATGGAACAACATGGACTCCGATTAGAACACCGTTCAATGGAATTTCAGGAATTGGAATCAATAAAAACGGAAATATTTTTCTATCACAAGATCAATTATACCGTTCAATGGATAATGGGAATTCTTGGAAAGCACTTCCTGTTTTATTCCCAAATGTCGGCATTATGATCGAAAGTCCTAAGCATGAATTATATTTTACTGCCGGCGGCAATGCTTATCAGAATCTTTATCGTTCATCCGATTTTGGAAAGTCGTGGAATATTGTATACACAGGAGTTGTAGGAGTTCCGATCGTTGGATTTTTTGGTGACACAATTTTGGTCGGTGATAATTATTATTCAGGAGTGGTGTTTCGTTCCACGGATAATGCAAAAACTTTCAAACCGCTAGCCAATAATATTGGTCTTGGTGGATATGTTAACACGTTGCTTGGAACATCATATAATTCTGTTCTTGCAGGAACTTCGATCGGAATATACCGAAGTACCAACACAACTAAAAGCTGGATAAAAGTTCATTCTTCCAGTATTAATTCATTGCATCAATCTCCCAACGGGATTCTGTTTGCACGTCGGCAATGGCCAGGCGATGGCATTTATCGTTCTATCGATAGTGGAAGCTCTTGGCAGCAAAAAATTACAGGATTGGGCGTTACAACAGTTCGAAGTTTGGATATTGCACCAAACGGCGACCTTATTGCCGGAACAGAAGGAGGGATCTTTCGATCGACAGACAACGCGGAAAATTGGGTCCGCGTTGATACTCAAAAAGTTTTAAAACCATATGGAATATATGCCGCAGTGAACAAGAATGGGAAAATCTTTATGGGTGGGGCTAAAAGCGGTGTCAATTCACAATGTTATCAATCAACCAATAATGGCACAACGTGGGAACAAATTGAAAATAACATCCTTACAATTGATGGCAATGCATCACTGACGGGATTATTTGCCGCTTCAAACGGTCACCTTTTTGGAGGAACAACTTCGGGACTTTTTAAGAGTGCACAAATAACCACTACAGTAATAAAGAGCACTTCCATTGCGCCGGGAACATTTTCTTTATCACAGAATTATCCGAATCCTTTTAATCCATCCACTGCGATAAAATTTACAACTGGTGATGTTGGAATGGTCACGTTGAAAGTGTTCGATATTCTTGGAAGGGAAGTATCAACATTAGTAAATGAAGTGAAGGAAGCGGGTTCATATACAATTAATTTCAACGCTTCAACATTATCCGGAGGTGTGTACTATGCTCAGTTGCAGTGTGGAACCAGAATCGAATCTAAAAAAATGTTACTTGTTAAATAATGCTACACCAAATCACATAATTCACAATTAAATATATAAAGGGCATCATAATGAAGAAACTGCTTTTTGCTGTACTGCTTACTATGACAATCTCAAGTTTGTCATTAGCACAACGAACACTTATCAATAAAGGCGATCAATATGCCGGTGCAAAATTAGCACTTGGTTCGGTTGCCGGAGCATCGATGGGTTTTGTTGGGACCTATGAAATGGGTTTTCAGGAAAATATCGGGATTGGAGCATCAATAGGATATTCTGGATATTCCGAAGAATACAATTTCGGAGCATGGAAGGGTGAATGGAGCTATACAAATATTTTAATTCTTGCAAACGGAAACTATCACATTGATTTGTTGAAAAATGAAAAACTCGACACATGGGGTGCCCTCCACATCGGTTACAACGTTGCATCAGCAAAATTTTCTTGGACCTCAACCGGAGTTCCGGCATCGGCAATATCACCTTCAGTTTCAGCCGGAGGATTCGTTGTTGGTCTTTCCGCAAATGCACGCTATATGTTGTCCGAGCAGTGGTTCGCAACCGCAAGCCTCGGATTTGGCATGGGAATACTTCAAATTGGTGTAGATTATAAAATATAGATTCGTTCTTGTGAATCAACGACTTTCGGCTGACAATTAGCAAATTACTTTCAACGTGGAACAATGTCACCGAAAAAAAATGTAATGAAAAAAGATTTTTTGAGACTGCATTGAACTTTCCATCTGGGGAGGTGGGAAAATGAAAAGTGGTTTCAAATTACCGAGCGGGATGTTGTCCGAAGGATTCCTTTGGAGAAGGCACATCCCGCTTTATTTTTTTAAAGACTTGCTACACAAAATGAACTTTTCTATATTTTCCAGCCGTTCATAACTCTTCAACTACAGAGCAATGTCAAAAATTTATTGCACATCATTCGATTCCAAGATCGGAACGATCTACATCGCTTCAACTGAAAAAGGTGTATGTAAAATTTGTATTCCCAAAGAGACAAAAAAAGATTTCTTCTCGTGGCTTGCCACAAATTTCAATGAAGAAGATGTCGTGGATAACAAAAGCCGAAACAAGGAAGCCATCGATCAATTGACACGGTATTTCAACGGCAAGCTTGCAAAATTTTCCGTTCCGATGGATTTGATCGGCACAACATTTCAGTTACGTGTATGGAAAGAGCTTCGCAATATTCCGTACGGTACGACAATTTCATACAAACAACTGGCTCGTCGTGTTGGTGTACCGCGCGGCTTTCAAGCAGTTGGAAGTGCGAATGGATGCAATCCAATGCCGATCATCATCCCGTGCCATCGTGTAATTGGTACCGACGGCTCCCTGACAGGATATGCCGCTGGAATCAAAACGAAAGAATTTCTTCTTCGCGCCGAAGGCGCTCTTCTTATTTGAAACGGCAATACTAATCTTCATTCATAAATCACTTTCTTTCTTCCCTCATTGCATCGCCTTTGTTAATTGCGTATTTTTATTCTGGAATCAAACTTATTATTTCTTCATAGTTACACACTTTAACACTTATAGTATTTTTTTTAACGAATGTCATTATTGAATCAGCTTAATCCCGTTCAACGCAATGCTGCGTCTGTCATTGACGGACCGGANNGACGGACCGGAAATGATCGTAGCAGGAGCGGGGAGCGGAAAAACACGTGTTCTTACTTTTAGAATTGCTCACCTCTTAGAAGCCGGAATTCATCCATCAGAAATTCTTGCATTAACGTTCACCAACAAAGCCGCTAAAGAAATGAAGGAGCGGATCGAAAAACTCATCGGTGCTAAAGCGCATTCCGTATGGGCAGGAACATTCCATTCCATCTTCGCACGGATCCTTCGTCATGAATGTGAACTGCTCGGCTACACACGTTCATTCACGATCTATGATTCAGATGATTCACTCGGACTCATCAAGAATATTATGTCTTCAAAAAATATCCCGCAACAGCAGGTGAATCCACGAGCTGTTCTTTCACGCATCAGCGGAGCAAAGAACCAGATGATCTCACCAACGGAATATGAACAGCTTGCAAAAGAGTTCTTCGAACAAAAAGTGTCAGAAATTTATACGGAGTATAGTAAAAAACTCCATAAGAATAATGCGATGGATTTTGACGACCTGTTGTTGAAACCGATCGAGCTCTTCAAAAAACATGAACGCATTCTGGAGAAATATCAATATCGATTCAAATATCTACTGGTCGATGAATATCAAGATACGAACCGCGCTCAATATGTCCTGATCAACATGATCGCGCAGAAATTTAAGAATATTTGTGTTGTGGGAGATGATGCGCAGAGTATCTATGCTTTTCGCGGTGCCGATATCAAGAATATTTTAGATTTTGAACGGGATTATCCGAACGCGAAAGTGTTCCGTCTTGAACAGAATTACCGTTCCACCAAAACAATTCTTGCGGCTGCTGATTCTGTCATAAAGAACAATCGAAATCAGATCAAAAAAACATTATGGACTGATAATCCAAAAGGTGAGAAGATAACGGTGATTGAAGCGGAAGACGATAAAGCTGAAGGTGTTCAGATCGCTCATCGCATTCAAGATCATATCACGAAAGAGAAACTCGATCTAAAAAATTTCGCAGTGCTGTATCGTACGAATGCGCAATCGCGTTCTGTTGAAGATGCGATGCGCCGAGCCGGAATTCCGTATGTGATCATCGGCGGTGTCGCATTCTATCAGCGAAAAGAAATTAAGGATGTTCTGGCGTATCTTCGGTTGATCGTAAATCCAAAGGATGAAGAAAGTCTGCTGCGCGTGATCAATTATCCCGCACGCGGTATCGGCGATACGACAATTGAAAAACTGATCGAGCATTCTACGATTACAAATTCTTCGTTGCTTGAAATTGTCATGAATCCCGACGGAGTTTTGTCGTTATCCGATCGTGCAAAAAATTCTGTCCAGCAATTTGGGAAATTGATCATAAAATATTCCGAACTAAAATCTCAGATCTCTGCCAGCGAAGTAGCACGTGCCGTGGTTGATGAACTTGGTATTTTGCGAATGTATAAAGACGAAGGAACTCCTGAATCATTAGGACGATGGGAGAACATTCAAGAATTGTTATCGGCAGTAACGGAGTTCGTGGATGAGAACAAAGAATTATCTGCATTAGAAAACTTTCTTGAAGAAGTTGCTCTTGTTGCTGCGACTGATTCGATCGTGGATGAAAAAAATTCTGTTACGCTTATGACGTTGCATGCTGCAAAAGGGTTGGAATTTCCCGTTGTGTTCATTTCCGGAGCGGAAGAAGGATTGTTTCCGATGTACCAAGGTTCACCGGATCCTTCAGAATTAGAGGAAGAACGAAGATTGTGCTACGTAGGCGTTACCCGTGNNACCAAGGTTCGCCAGATCCTTCTGAGTTAGAGGAAGAACGACGATTGTGCTATGTGGGCATTACTCGAGCGATGAAAAAACTATATTTCACCTATACACGAATTCGGTATCGGTTTGGTGATGTTACGTATCCCGTTGTTTCACGTTTTCTTTCTGAGATCGACGATTCTTTACTCGAGAAAGAAACGGTTCGCCGCCCCGTATATTCAGCAACGGTTGTTTCATCTCTTGCAAGTTCTCGAGAGCGATATCTCAATTCGATCCATCAAAAGAAAACAAAGCTGAATGAAAATTTCACTCCCGATGAGGAAGTTGATTACGACAGCGAAACTCAAGAAGAGATCCGACTAAAAGTTGGCGTGTATGTGGAACATGAAGTGTTCGGCCGCGGTAAAGTCACGTTGCTCAGCGGACGCGGCGAATCTGCAAAGGCTGTGGTGAATTTTCAAAGTGTCGGTTCTAAAAATTTAATGGTCAAATTCGCACGGCTCCGCGTGCTTGGGGCGTAATGAATAATCATTATTCTGCAAGTTCCATTGAGAATAGATTTCTTTCTGTAATAGGGGCATCTGCATTTTGCTATTTAGTGATCAGGTACTCATCGATTACTATTCTCTCGGACCTTTTTTCACTTGGCAATTCGTTTTTCTTTTTGCAGTTCGAACAGCATTTCTGGCAGTACCTTTTTTCATTCCTTGCCGTCATCGTTCTTTCCCGTGGTCATTTGTGGAGCTACGGAATCAATTCTCAGAATCTCAAAATTTCAATGGTGTGGCTCGTTTGGCTATATGGAGTGATCATTGCTGCAACAATGATTTTTGGAGATGCAATTCTTCCCGTTGATGTGTCTCATCTTCCAATTGGAACAAACGAGACATTTATTTCATTTCTAACGTATTGGATGTCGTCACCGGTTGCAAATCAGATATTGTTCTTTAGTTTTGGACAGACAGTGTTGATGAAACAATGGGGCGATTCATTTGCAGTACGAGGAATTCCTGTAGTCATTCTTTTTTCGGCAACGATGTTTGCGTTCGGTGCAACATCGTCTCAATTTCATCTTGGGGAGTATTCGCTCATTCCAACATTTATCCTTGGCTTATATAGCGGAATT
>DMPG01000246.1:0-659 GCA_003456055.1 Bacteroidota bacterium
AATCAATTCGAAAAGTCCTCGCTTTAAAAGCTGTAGAGTATCTGATGTAAATAGGTGAAGAAAGGCGTGAGCCTTTCTATTTAGTTTCATTTCAAAAATGAAGTATTTGCTTTCCCTCTCGATGATTAAGTTTGTGAACTATTTGTTTCGTACAAAGATTGTCCAGACTCCAATTTGAATAAGTTTATCAAAAAAGGATTAGCTCTTTTTTCATCCTTTCGGACGATAGTTTACTGCTGCTACCGTAACTATTATACTTCAAACTCAATTCTGGGGATTGCACTTTATAAGGCGGTTTTTTGGGTCATAATATTATTGTCAATATTTATAGCTCCATTAAAACGGAACAAGTGGTATCTCAATTATGAAAATAAAGGAAACTACACTTCAGCGCTTAGAAAGCCAAAGGGGTAAATAAACGATGCAAAACACTATTGAAGATATTAAAGAGATGGTCCGGAAAAATAAAACTATCAATAAAGACAATAAATCAAAACTTCTGGATATGCTGGACACATTGAAACCTGAAATGCAGAAATTAGCGTCTGTTCAGGCAGAACAAGCAAAATGTGTTGCGGAATATATCAGACGCTCGACTCAAGAAGCGTTGCGGCATAAAAAAGATCCTGCGCTTTTGAAAAAACACAATGATAGTTTGT
>DMPG01000246.1:698-906 GCA_003456055.1 Bacteroidota bacterium
AAAGTGATAGGAAAGTCAAGCAATGAATAAAATCCAGCAAGGTCACGAAATTCTTGGAACGTCGGATCACAATACTATTGATAGGATGCAGTATCCATGAACATAACAATTGCTGAATTAATTGTTATAGCCAGAACATTGCCGCTTATTCCGCTTGCCGCTACAACTGCATATAAACATCATACATCCGTGTTAACAAAGTATGTAT
>DMPG01000246.1:937-2674 GCA_003456055.1 Bacteroidota bacterium
ACAAACATCATGCGGCGTTTATGGCAGCAGTGTTTAGTATCGGTAATTACGAATTATTATGTAAGACTGTTCCGTGGGTATATCGTGCTTACTACTCCCATAAATTTTCTTATGATTATTTTCCTGTGGAATTGACGGCATGGAAAGAGGGAATCGAAAAACATCTTGACCCTCAATTGATCGATCCAATCATTACGGTGTATCAATGGATGATAGAACATCACGAACAGTTCATCATTCTCTCGCAATCGGAACTTCCATTCCCAATGCCGGTGAGTGAGAATTGGCTCACCGTAAAAACCTCGTTCCAATCTGCGTTGATCAATGGTGACCATCAACAATGTATTGCATTGGCATTGNNCGATATCGAAAATTTCTACGGACAAGTGATACAACCGGTGATGGTTGAGATCGGTATGCTCTGGGAGAAGGGGGATATTTCAGTTGCACAGGAACATCTTGCCTCTGCTATTGTCGGCAGAATTATGGCGACCATAAGTATGACGAAGATCGATTCAAAAAAAAATAAGGGAAAAGTTGTGGTTACCGCATCGCCGAACGAATTCCATGAGATCGGACCGTGGATGATTGCCGATATGTTTGACCATGAAGGATGGGATATGCATTATTTAGGTGCAAACACACCGCAGGATGCATTAATACAATTTTTAATTTCATTTGCCCCGGATGTCCTTGCAATTTCTGTTACTATGCCGTTCAACATTGAAAAAATAAAAGAGATCATCGGTGCGATCAAAAAAAATGACTCACTGAAGAGTATAAAGATCATCGTTGGAGGGAAAGTGTTCAATGAGAATCCTGAACTCTGGCGGATAATGGGAGCCGATCGGTTTGCAGTGAACATTCAGGATGCAAAGGCAGTGGCACATGAATGGGAGAAGAAATAACAATGCGTACGAATCTTTTTCAACCGCCGTTTGCAGCCGCCATTGAGAAACATCTGACCGAAACAGACGGTCTGCTTATCGTTATTGTGAACAAACAGTTGATCATTACGGATCACAATCGTGCTTTTTCCAATATGATACAACGAGATGTGGATTTGTCAGGAAAAAAGATCCTGGACCTTCTGTCGCCTGAGTCCAAAGATGGCAATCCATTTGCTGTTCCCCTGACCGAAAATTTTCGCCGGTTGAACTTCGTTTCATCGGACAAATCGACATTCTCGTTGGATTGCACAATTGATCCTATTGATGACCGGTTCTTGATCATCGGCAGTCACCATATTCTTACGAACGAACAGATCGTAGAACGAATGACGGTGATGTCCAATGAACTGATTAATATGACCCGTGAACTCCATAAGAAAAACAGAGATCTTGAAGAGGCACAATCACAGATCAAAGTATTGAACGGGATCCTTCCTATTTGTATGTATTGCAAAGAAATTAGAAATGATCAGGGGTATTGGAGTCAACTTGAAAAATATATCAGTCAAAATTCTGAAGCAAAATTCAGCCATGGTATCTGTCCGAAATGCATGAAGGAACATTTTCCGAAAATCGAAAACAACAAGCATGTTGGAGACGGTTGATAAATACGCAAAGATACCATCAAAATACACGGCAAAAAAAAATAATTTTGAAGGCATCTTAAAATTGGATGGTCATTGCGAGGGTACACCCGTCTCAACGACAATCAGATACGGAATTCCATTCGATAGCAGTGACCTGCACCGAGTTTAAATGACTTCCAATATATTAAATTGGATCATCT
>DMPG01000352.1:0-3717 GCA_003456055.1 Bacteroidota bacterium
GTATGCATTTCCTCTTCGGTCGAAACAATTGCCATACCCTCGATCCCAAGAGAGCGTATGTATTGGTCAACCATCGTAGGACCACCGACCAATCGAAAAAGAAGATCGCATCCGTTGTTATCACTCCACGCCACTGTGGCAGTCAGAATTTCATCAAGGGTTATGTCGACATTGCCATCTGGGTATTTTTCCCGTAACGGACTCCATGTATTTGGAAGCAAGTCACTCTTGCTAATATGAATGCGTTGATCGAGCGATAACTTCTCTTTATCAATCTGATGAAGAATCGCCAGCGCAAGTGGAAATTTGTAGACACTCTGCATCGGAAATTTTTCTTTTCCATTCACCATCACCGTGTCGTTGCTATTCAGGTTGATTACCGCAACGCCGATATGCCCTTCGTTTTGATGAACGATTCGTTCAATTTTATTCCGAAGCGAGTCCATCTGAGAAAACATAGTTAAGGGACAGAGTAAAAAAAGGAAAATTAAAACGATGGCGATATATTTGTGTGGTTTCATGTTAGTCTTTTCGTTGGCTGTAAACGTAAAGAATTTGTTTGGAAGATTCAATACCGAGAAGATGTCTGACGAAGTTTCTCATCCACTGATATCTGCGATGGCCAGTAATACTTACCCCGCGCAAAACGTCAAATACTGAAAATTCCCTCTGAATGGGACTCCATAATGCATCACATATCACGCATTGTCTTCGCATTACAGAATCTTGAACAGCTGATCGATCCTCTGAATGTGATATGTCGGCTTTAATGAGGTTGTGTTTTCAATGTTTTTGGGATTGAACCAACAGGTATCAATCCCAAAATTGACACCTCCCTGAATGTCGGATGATAATGAATCACCAATCATTAATACATTCGATTTATCGCTGTGATTCAGTTTCTTTAAAGCAAATTCAAAGATACGCGGATCCGGCTTGCTCACGCCGACCTCTTCCGAAATGATAATATCGGAAATATATTTTTTGATGGAAGAACGTTCCAATCGCGACAGCTGCACTTCTTTGATCCCGTTTGTTACGATCACAACAGTATATTTGCTGCTTAAATATTTGCAGATCTCTTCTGCACCCTCCAATAAAAAAACTCCCTCACTCAAATACTTAATGAAGAGATCGCTGAATTGATCTGCGGAAAAGGAGATTTCAAGGTCATGAAATAATCGTCTGAACCGCTCGACTCGGACCTGCTTGCTGCTCAGTAATCCTTTCTCAACATCATTCCAAAGCAATTTGTTGATGATGGTATATTTTTGCTTCATTCCTTCAACGTCAAGATTATGCTCCATTTTCATAAACGATCGTTCAAAAGCGGCTTTCTCCGCTTTTTCAAAATCAAAGAGCGTATCATCAGCATCAACTAAAATCAGTTTATACAATTTCTTTGCACCTTTTAATTTTACCTTATCGTCACCTTGTAAGTGACGGTCAGGTATTTTTTACTTCAAAATAAAAGGGACAGACTTTCGTCCGTCCCTGAAAAACACTCTTTTCGCCTTCGCGACTTTGAGTGAAGTTTATATTTTACTCTCGAAATTTTGTAAAGCACAACGTTGCATTATGTCCGCCAAACCCAAATGCATTACAGATCGCAGCATTGACGCTTTTTTTAATGGAAATATTCGGTACATAATTCAGATCGCATTCCGGATCGGGAGTTTCATAATTGATGGTCGGATGAACTTCATCGGTCACTACACTCATCACTGTCGCAATTGCGCCAATAACACCGGCGGCACCAAGTAAATGACCGATCATCGACTTCGTGGAATTGACAACAAGCTTTTGTGCGTGATCTCCAAAGACAGTTTTGATCGCATTGGTTTCGTACTTATCGTTGTAATATGTCGATGTTCCGTGCGCGTTCACATAATCAATATCGGTCGGATTCAATCCTGCATCGTTCAACGCCATCTTCATTGACCGTTGAGCTCCTTCTCCGCCCGGTGCCGGTTCGGTAATATGATGCGCATCTCCGGTAAATCCCATTCCGGCAAGTTCTGCATAAATTTTCGCACCGCGTGCTTTCGCATGTTCCAATTCTTCTAAGATCATAATTCCGCCTCCTTCACCCATCACAAATCCGTCGCGGTTCTTTTCGAATGGCCGGCTTGCTTTTTCCGGAGCTTCATTTCTGGTAGAAAGAGCTTTCAGCGCATTGAATCCGCCGATTCCCATTTCGCAGATTCCTGCTTCCGATCCGCCGCACACCATCATATCCACAACTCCGCGCTGGATCAACATCATTGAGTCACCGATCGCATGCGATGCTGTTGCACAAGCGGATACTGTAGCATAGTTCGGACCTTTCAATCCGTACTTTATCGAAATACGGCCGGCGGCAATATCAGGGATCATCATCGGAATGAAGAACGGACTGATACGACGTGGACCTTTTGCTTCGATCATATTCGTTGTCTGTGTCTGGAATGTTTTAAATCCGCCGATTCCCGAACCGAACACAACGCCGACACGTTCCTTATTTTCATTCTCAAGATTCACTCCGGAATCTTTTATCGCCTCTTCCGCAGCCGCAAGTGCATATTGAGTATATTGATCGACACGCTGTGCAAGTTTACGGTCCATATAATTATGCGGGTCGAAACCCTTTAATTGACCTGCAAACTTTGTGTCATACTCGGTTGTATCGAAATATGTGATGTTGGCAATGCCGCTTTTTCCGGTAAGTGCATTTGCCCAAAATTCCTTAACGGTCAAACCTATTGGTGTAACTGCGCCCATTCCGGTAACAACAACACGACGCATTTGACGAGAAGCCATAACAAATTCCTATTGATGTGTTAAAATGAAAAACCACACCGTCACGGCGTTCGTCATCCCGAACAAAATTCGAGAGTGACGAAATGTTGTGAGGGTGTGGCTCTAATGAAACAATTATTTCTTTGCGGCGGTGATGTATGTGATCGCATCGCCAACGGTACCGATCTTTTCAGCATCCTCGTCCGGAATGCTCATACCGAAGGATTTTTCAAATTCCATTACCAATTCAACGGTATCAAGTGAATCCGCACCGAGATCATTGGTGAATGATGCTGTTTCGGTAACCTGTGCTGCATCAACGCCAAGTTTGTTGACGATGATCTCTTTTACTTTTGCTGCTACATCTGACATAATGTTTCTCCTAATTATGTGTTTATTGGATTATGTTTATTTTGCGTTCTTTTGTCTGTTTCAATATACTATACTTAAACTACATTGCCATGCCGCCGTCAACATTAATTGTCTGTCCGGTAATATAGCTGGAATCATTCGACGCTAAAAAGCAGACGACTGCCGCAATCTCTTCCGTCTTGGCAATTCGCTTCTGCGGAATGATGCCCAAGATAGCTTCTTTTTGCTTTTCATTCAACTTTTCTGTCATATCAGTTTCAATGAACCCAGGGGCAATTGCATTGACTTGTACATTGCGCGAAGCAAGCTCTTTTGCGATGGATTTGGTGAATCCAATAACTCCTGCTTTTGATGCAACGTAGTTCGATTGTCCGGCATTACCCACAACTCCCACAACCGACGAAATATTGATGATTTTGCCCGATTGTTGGCTCATCATCTGACGGCATGCTGCTTTTGTAAAATTGAAGACGCTCTTTAAGTTCGTCGTTATGACATCATCCCAATCCTGTTCGCTCATTCTCATCAGCAATCCGTCTTTTGTGATGCCGGCATTGTTCACCAGAA
>DMPG01000352.1:3731-11273 GCA_003456055.1 Bacteroidota bacterium
ATCCGCTGCATTCGATTGGAATGCAACCGCCTTTCGTCCCATCAATAGCAATTCGGCAACGAGAGAATTTGCTTCTTCTACACGACTACGATATGTGAATGCAATATCGGCACCAGAATGTGCAAGCTGCAAAACAATTGATCGGCCGATTCCGCGTGAACCGCCGGTAACAAGAGCAACTTTTCCGGAAAGATTATAGTTTGTCATATTTTTTTTCGAAAATTATTTCGATTGATGATTACTCTTCATTACGACCAACTCCTCATATCCTTCTTTTCCCAAGACAAATTCTAGTTCTGCTTTGCACGAATCAACCAACGTTGAATCGGTATCACTAACGATTGAACAACAGCCTGCTTTGTCCTGTTGATAGTCATCAAATGTCAGTACACCGGTATCAAGCACAATTGGAAATGCGATGCAATAGAACGGTTTGATCTTCCATGGATCATTGTATTTTTCAGCGCTGACAAGTTGAACGCTGCAGCGCCCGTCTTTACCGAGAAAAACACATTTATCATTATAAACTTCTGTGCCGATAGCATAGCCGGCAGGAAAATCTTTATCATCAACTCTGATGTTATCGAACCAAACCGATTCATTCGTCGTCTGCGTTTCATCCATCTTCAACTTAATCTCGTCTGTATGCTGAAGGATGACATCACGCTCACTCGGGTCTAAATAGACTCCGGACGAACAGCATGTTGTTTGACATTGATATGGTCCGCAACCCCTTGAAAATCCTTTTTCAAACAGAACCGGATCGATGGTATAATTTCCAATTTTCAAATCTGACATTATAGTTTAACTTCCGCTGCTTTATCAATTCCAAAAATTTCAGCATTTGCCACTGTTCGTTTCACCAATCCTTGCAAAACTTTACCCGGACCAATTTCAATGAATGTTGTTGTACCATTTGCAGCCATATTGATCACTGTTTCTTCCCAGCGCACAGGACTTGTTACCTGCTCAAACAACAAATTACGAATTTCAGAAGCACGTTGAACAGGTTTTGCCGTAACATTTGCATAGACCGGAATCTTTGCATCGTTGATCGTCACCGCATCCAGCGCCTCTTTCAATTTATCTTTTGCTGATTGCATCAATGGTGAGTGGAAAGCGCCGCTGACAACCAATTCTTTCACTAATTTTGCACCTCGTTCTTTCGCAATTTCCATCGCTTTGCGAACACCTGTGACCGAACCAGAAATAACAATCTGTCCTGGTGAATTGAAATTTGCCGCCTGTACAATTCCCATTTCACAAGCTTTGCTTGTTACTTCACCCACAATACCTGCATCAAGTCCTACTATTGCTGCCATTGTTCCGGGATTCTCTTCACCCGCTTTTTGCATCAACTCTCCACGCAAACGAACGAGTCTGATCGCATCGGAAAATGAAATTGCTTCTGCGGCAACCAATGCCGAATATTCGCCGAGGGAATGACCTGCAACCATCGATGCATCGGTCCGTTTTAATAATTTCCACAATGCAACACTATGAAGAAAAATTGCCGGCTGTGTATTCTTCGTTTTTTTTAATTCTTCTTCCGGTCCATCAAAACAAATCTTTGACAATGAAAATCCGAGAACTGAATCTGCTTCATCAAAATATTTTTTTGCATCAGAAAATTGTTCGGAAAGATCTTTCCCCATCCCAACAAATTGTGAACCTTGTCCCGGAAATATATACGCTATCTTCATATCACTTGGTTGGTCGGCATTAATGCCGACCTGCTATTTTAATAATTAATACGCCCATTTAACATACACCGCACCCCACGTATAACCAGCCCCAAAACTTGCCAGGACAAGATTCTGTCCTTTTTTTACCTTCCCTTCGTGCCACCATTCAGAAAGTGCCAATGGAATTGTTGCTGCGGTTGTATTACCGTATCGACCGATATTGATCATCACTTTCGATTTATCCAGTCCCATGCGATCAGCTGTCGCATCAATGATGCGCAAATTAGCCTGATGAGGAATAAGCCAATCAACATCTGCTCCAGTGAGATTATTGCGCTGCAATATCTCTTCTGAAACATCTGCCATTCCTTTGACTGCAACCTTAAACACTGCTTTTCCATCCTGCACCAAATAATGCATTTTTTTATCGATCGTTTCGTGTGTAGGGGGATTCAAACTTCCACCGCCGCTCATGTATAAGTATTGTCCGCCGCTTCCATCGGAATATAATTTATGGTCCAACACGCCCAACTTCTCATCACTGCTTGGTTCCAATAATACTGCACCGGCACCGTCACCAAATAAAATTGCAGTATTCCGATCGGTATAATCCATAATGGAGCTCATTTTATCGGCGCCGACAACAAGAACTTTTTTATATGCGCCGGTTTCAATCAGTTGAGCACCGAGTGAAATAGCATATACAAATCCCGAACATGCCGCAGAAATATCAAATCCCCACGCTTTTTTTGCACCGATCTTTTCCTGCAGAACACATGCTGTTGCCGGAAAGAACATATCAGGTGTCACCGTCGCGAAAATGATCACGTCAATTTCTTCTGCACCGATTCCGCGGTTCTTCAAAAGCATTTGAACTGCGGGAACAGCAAGGTCAGATGTTCCGCCACCTTCGGCAACACGACGTTCACTGATACCGGTCCGCGTGCGGATCCATTCATCATTTGTGTCTACTAATTTTTCTAGATCAAAATTTGTTAATACTTTGGGTGGAACAAAATGACCAACTGATGTAATTGCTGCTTTGATTTTACTCATTAAAACTCTCTAGTTCTTTAATTGTTCCTGAATATGCTGATTAATTTTATATTGAACCACCTCTTCTGCCCGAAACAACATGTTCTTGATCGCTTTTGGCGGTGAACCTCCGTGACCAATAATTGTAACTCCGTTTACTCCAAGCAGCGGAATTCCGCCATGTTCGGTGTAATCCATATCTTTGAATATCTCGCGAAGAGAACCACGCAGCACGCCGATCATTAATTTATTAAGAATACTCTTGTCGGCAAATTTCTTGAACTGAAACTTTAAATATCCCGGAATACTCTCAGCAAACTTCAACAGAACATTCCCGACAAATCCGTCGCACACCACAACGTCGACATGACCTTTTAGAATATCACGCCCTTCAATATTGCCGACAAAATTCATTTTTTCTTTCCGCTCGGAAATATACTTGAATGTTTCTTTCGCCAGTTCATTTCCTTTGGATTCCTCTTCTCCAATGTTCAACAGACCAACCCGCGGATTTTTTTTCTTGAACATGTATTCGGCATAGATACTTCCCATAATGCCAAACTCAAACAAAAACTGCGGACGACAATCCGAAACTGCACCTGCATCAACGATCAGCGTGGGACCTTGTTCGCTTGGAAAAATTGCAGCAACAGTCGGTCTGCTGACACCGGGAATTCTTCCAAGGATCAATGTTGAAGCAGCCGTGACTGCGCCAGTGTTTCCCGGAGAAACGAACGCATCGACCAACCCTTCTTTATGCATCGTCACTCCTTTTACGAGTGACGAATTCGGTTTTGTCTTGATCGCAACAACCGGTGAGTCATGCATATCAATAACATCGGGAGCATGAACTATCGAAAAATCCAAACCATCAGTGTTCCCGATCTTCAGCAGTTCTGCTTTGATCTTGTTCTCATCGCCGACCAACACCACATGAAATCGATTATTGCTTTGACGAAGACATTCAATCGCGCCCTGCACTTCATATGCCGGTGCAAAATCGCCGCCCATTACATCGAGCGCAACACGGATCTTTTGTGAGGATTGATTCATGGTATTTAGGAATTGATGAATTATTACCTAAAAAAAAGCCACTGCAGAAATCTTCGGCAGTGGCTGTGGGTAAACAGACTTTAATTATGCAGTTTTCTTTTCTTTAATCACTCTGCCATTGTACATCAATTTACCTTCCGATGTCCAGACAGCACGATGACTTAAATGAGCTTCCCCCGATGCTTTATCGATTGCAATAGTAGGATTTTCTGCTTTGTAATGTGTTCGGCGTTTACGACCGCGAGTTTTGGAATGTCGTCGTTTTGGATTTGGCATTGCTACGTTCCCTTCAAAATAATGTTTTAGTTTTTTTCAGTTCGTATTAATTTTTGTAACTTTTCCCACCGCGGATCAGCCACCGGGTCAACATCTTCAATGACATTGACAGAATCGGGAATCGTACAGTTCTTTTTACACAACAATTTCAACGGAATAGAAATAAGCAGATATTCTTTCACTGATCCGTCAAGATCGATAATATTATCTTCTTTTCTCAGGATATAGAAATCATCATCGTCCGCTTCACCGTCATTATTCCACGTATAGACTGATGTGAATGACGTCTTCACTTCTTCCTCAAACTCATCGGTACAACGATCACAGACAAAAAGACCCTTGACAGAAGCATTCACCATGACTGTAATTTGGTGAGCACTTTTCTCAAGGGTAACGTGCGCGTGAACCTTACCCAAAAAATTTTGATCTAACCCCAATTCAATGGCAGGTTTTACGAAATCATAGACAAGAATGCCCTCTGACAGGCCTGAAATATTGATCTTCATTCTCTTTTCCTCGTTCAAATTCAGAGGGAATCGCTGTTTTTCCTGAAATTTCAAAGAATTTACAAAAAACTACGAACAAATATAGAAAGTTTGACCGAGAGAGTCAAGAATTTGCTTAAAAATACAAAAGACCCTCCGAGGGTTTCTCTAAAGGTCTTTTGTTGATTCACGTCTGGAATTTCTATGCTTGTTCTACGACCGATTCAATAACTGTTTCTACAGCAACAGACTCTTCTCGTGACGCGGTAACAGGAATACCTTGTTTACCTAATTCGTCATGAACGAAATCGACCGCTTCAGCCAATGCATCGGCAAATTTTTCAAAATCCTCTTTGTACAAAAATATTTTATGCTTTTTGAACTCATCTTCAGCAATTTTCTTACTCTCCGTAATCGTAATGTAAAAATCCTTTTCGGATTTGGTAGCTTTCACATCAAAAAAATACGTACGCTTACCCGCACGTACACGTCTGCTAAATACTTCTTCTTTTCTTTCCGTCGATTGTGTAGTAGAAGTTTCCAATTCTACCCCTCCTGTATATTGTGAATGAAAAATTGTGCAGCTTTTCTGCACGGATGTTGATGAAATAATTATTTTTGAATGATCGCGATTTTCGATGCCGCAACCTGATCGCCCGCTCTATTATGGGCTACAACAATATATATTCCGCTGGCAACCAATCTTCCTTCTCCATCACGGCAGTTCCAGAATGCACGACCACCCCCCTGAGCAGGAAATTGTGAGATCACTTTACCGCTCAGCGCAAGAATTTTGATAGTGCTCTCTTCCACCAATCCTCGTATCTCAACTGATTGTTGTTCTGGAAGATATATCGGATTTGGTGAAAGGTCAATGGTAGAAAATGTTGCCTGAGTTTCTATTGCGGGAACTTCAATACTGGACAATCCTTTATCGGTGCCAAAATACATGACCCCATTTTTTTTGTCAAACGCAAGGGAGAAAACATTGTTATCGGCAAGTTTACCATTGGTATTTTCAACCGTATACTGATTGATCAGCTGTCTTCCATCCGGAGAAACAACAAAAACGCCCTTTGATGACGTTGCAATCCATTTATTATTTTGCGCATCAACTGTAATGCAGTTGATATACAACTCGGCAATGTAGTTAAGATATATTTTTGAGACCCTGCTCTTCGGATTGTTGATGTCAGTTATAATTGTAATACCTTTGCTTGTCGCCATCCAAATATCGTTCTCTTTATCCACTACAATGGATTGTATATTGGAACCGGACGCACCGTCATCTTCCGAGATCATTCCCCATCCGTTTTGTGAACCAACGATATTACGCGATTCATTGAAGAATGCATTGTTTGAAGAAGGATCAGAAAATGCCGGAACGATATTATTGGTGAACCATTTAGTATTGTTTTGATCGATCACGACACCGAACATATATCCAGGATCTCCTCCGTATGGAAATCCTCCGAACGATTCCCACGAAGAGTCAGGTTTCATTTTCCAAATTGTTTTGCTCACATCAGCCGCAAGATAAATAGGCACCCATACATTACCATTCCTGTCTGAAGCAACTTTGCCGGGAACAACAAAATTCGTATCATTATTCAGACCAATAAACCCGGGAGTGTTTTTATAGAACACTTTTACAACATTGTTATTTTTATCAACAAGAATTAATCCACGTCCCCACGTGCTGATCCATTTAGAATTATTCGGTCCAAGTTCGATTGCATAACAATCATTCGATAATAATAATGGTGTGTTTGCAGTAGTATAATTTCTCCATTGATGACCGTTAAAACTATAAAATCCCGAACCATTTGATCTACCGGATACCGACCATAACATTCCGTTCTCGTCAACAACTATCTGCGGAAATGTATTTGAATTCGGTCCGTTCGGAAGAAAAAATTCCCAGTTCAACGTCTGATTCCACGAACCAATGCCTGAGGAACGGTATCCCAAAAATACTCGACGTTGTTTCGTTATCGTGCCGCTTGAAACTGTTGATGGTATGCCGGTGTTAAGAACTGAAACTGTATTGACAGTATTAAATGATTTTACAGAATTGCCATCAATAAACATCATCGATGTATCCACTATTGCAATGATCCTTACAGCGGTTGTCAATCCACCCACGAAGTTCCAACTGTTATTTTGAAATTGAATCATCCCCGATTCTGAAGAAGCATAGAGTCCGCCATTAAATTCTGCAAAACTATTTACGGTTAGATTGTTCGAGAGAATTTCCCACGATTCTGGTGCAATAAGATTTGTCGAACCAGCTTTTGAAACAACAATTCCGGAAGAAGTCGCTGCAAATATTCTGTTTTGATAAATTCGAACAGCAGCAACGTTCGGCTCTATGATTGTTTGCGGAGGGGTTCCAAATCTCGTGTACGTGTCTGCAAATTCAAACTTTGAAATTGAAAATACGATTGCACCAAATCCGGTAGCAATATACATTTTATCACCGGACTGGAAAAAACTATTAATGCTCCGATTGGTCTTTCCTGAGCGGACTACATCGGTTATGTAACGCCAATTATTTTTTTTCGGATTATAGACATCAATATTTCCCGATTGTTGACCAATCCACACATTTCCTAGTGAATCGACGAATATTGCTGTTGCATCATTTGTTGAAAGTCCCTCTGAATTGACGAACTTTTGGTAGGTTGAATCGGTTGGATTGAACTGAAAGATACCGCCTGATGTGGCAGCCCAAATTGTTGTTCCGTCGGATGCGACAGAACGGACATTCTTCATATCGGTGTAGCTTTTCCAATCACCTATTCCTGCAACGGCTGAGGCAGAGAGAAAGAAATAACCACTGATAAACAATAGTGCACAAAACAAACGACTCTTCATTAAAACATTTCCGGCACGCATACGAAAGACTCCTCTTTTCGATTTGAGATTGCTGAGCTAAAGTATCAAAGAGTCTTTCGTGCTTCCCTTTCTGATTATCAACCAATTTTTAGAAAAAGATCCGCCATCTC
>DMPG01000352.1:11285-14651 GCA_003456055.1 Bacteroidota bacterium
CGTTCCATTGCCTGCTCAAATGTATTCGTTGTAAGAACTCCGAATAACACCGGAACATTTCGTTCATACGAAACAGCTCCGATCCCCCTTGCACACTCTTGACAGATAAAATCAAAATGAGGAGTTTCTCCTCGTATCACAGCTCCAAGACAAACAACCGCATCATATTTTTTTTTACTGGTAATAAATGAAGCAACTTGCGGCAGTTCAAAAGCGCCGGGGCAATGAAAAACATCAACATCCGTAGCGCCATTTTTTTTAAAACATTGCAACGCTCCGTCAAGCAATTTTTGCGTTACCGTGTTATTGAATCTGCTGACAACAATGGCAAATTTTTTATTGTGTGCGCTTACGCCGCCTTCAAACTCTTGTTGGAATACTTCGGTTGCCATGGTCTACAAAATATACTTCCGCTAATTTTTGAGTGAGTTGCCTGAAAATAATCGGTGTTTCATCATGTCCACACGGCTCTCATCAATATAAAAATTTCCAAGTACTTCATCATCATTTTTTTTCCCGCCGTGAAAATCGGATCCGCCGCTTTCTAAAAGAAAATATTCATTGACAACACCGCGATAATATGATGTATGCGTCGGTTGATGCGATGGATGAATCACTTCAATTCCATCTAAGCCGGCTCGAATTGTCTGATGAAGAAGTTCCTCTGTGGTAAAACGACCGGGATGAGCAAGAAAAGAAAGTCCGCCGGATGATGATATGAGTTGGATTGCATCCTTCAACGTAAGCTGGAATTTTTTTTCAAAAGCCGGTCCACCGTTTCCAATAAATTTATCAAATGCCTGGTGGTATGTTTCGATATAGCCTTCTTCAACCATTGCGGTAGCAATATGAGGACGACCAACCGCTCCGTGCCCGGCCCGCTCCAATACCGATTCAATTGAAAACGGAACATTGATGTTGTTCAATTTTGCAACGATCCGCTCGGCCCGCTTCACCCGTTCCCGTCTGAAAAATTCCAAATATTCCAACAACCGTTTGTTTGTATAGTCTAAAAAATATCCAAGAATATGTACATCTCTATCATCGACCAATGCGCTCAATTCCACACCGGGAATCACTTCTACGCCAAATTCTTTCCCATATTCAATTGCATCGGGAAATGCCGCGACACTATCATGATCCGTAATACTGATGACAGACAGACCGCGTTGTTTGCATTTTTTAATCGCCTCGTACGGAGAGAATATTCCATCCGAATAGGTTGTATGCATATGCATGTCTGCTTTAGTCATAGAAGGGTTTGTTGTTGATCAGGAATGAAGTGTTTTGAAATTTTCGTAATCATTGATAATCAACTTGCTGCCTTGCAGCTGCACATATCCTTTTTTAATGAACTTATGAATCATTCGAGAAATAGTTTCGCGTGATGTTCCGGCCATATTCGCAAGATCTTGCTGCAGCGGCAGTTCATCGATTTCAACTTTTCCTTTTCGAAACACACCCACATCATCCGCCAATTGAATTACGACATTGGCAACGCGCCCGGCAGCATCTTTAAGCGATAAGCTTTTTATCTGGGCATCGGCTTTTCGCAAGCGACCGGTCATTTCCCGCAACAGACCGATTGCAACCGAAGGATAGTCGGTCATTGATTTCAAAAAATCACCGCGGTGGATCATGAACAATTCTGATTTTGACGTTGCGACAACACTTGCTGAACGAGTTGACCCGTCGAGAATTGCCATCTCACCAAAAAAATCACTCTCCCCAAGAATGGAAAGGATCACTTCGCGGCCATCATCATCCATCCGTACTATCTTTACTTTACCGGAGATGATCACGAACAGAGCGGCTCCTGTCTCTTCTTCCAAAAGGATTATACTCCCCTTTTTATATTTCTTTCGTACACCGAGTGCAGCAATATGTTCGAGATCTTTTTCACTGAGTTCGCTAAAAATTGGAACGTTACGCAGGACATCAACTTCTTCAGACATTGGGTACCACCATCATAGTTAGGTTAGAAGCAAGCACTGTTAAACTTGATAAATATAGAGTGTGTTGTGATGAAAGTCAAGATTGAGGCAACAACAAAAAACTCTCGAAAAACAGATCGCAACTGATCGGATTCTTGTTACTGTTCCGTTCGAAAACAATAGATGGTTTTATTTTCAGCAGCGACAAAAATTGAATTTTGCCAAACAAGAGGTGTGGTTTTAATGCGGCTCTCAACATCATATTTCCACAAGACAGATCCGTCTTTTAAAGAGAGAGCATAGAGATGATTATCTAATGAAGCAACAATGACAGCATTTGAAGCAATAATTGGAGTTGTATTAACAGCATTCTTTGCATGAAATTTCCACTGCATCATGCCGTCCAGAAGTGAATATGCTGACAAAGATCCGTCGAGTGAAGGGATATAAATAATCCCATTGGATACAGCTGGTGTTGACATAATTTTATCACCAACAAATATTTTTCGCTCAAGCGCACCTGAAACCGCATCGATGATATACACAGTTGAATCACGCGAAGCAGCGATAAGTTTCCCGTTTTGCACTGTCAATCCGGCAAAAACAGCATGACGTGTAGAAAACTTCCAACGCATCTCACCGTTCTTTTTATCCAACCCAAAAATAATCCCTTCGGCGTTAGCACAAAAGACAAGATCGTTCAACGCACACGCCGAAGCATAGATTGGTGCTTTCGTATCAAATTTCCAATTTGACTCCCCATATTGTGCTTTAAAAGAATAGAACGTACCGTCCAATCCCCCGACGAATAAAAGATCATCACTCGTGAACGGAGAAGAAACGACACCGCCAATATTTTTTGACCACTGAACATCCCCCTTTTCCGTATTGAATGATATCAAATTTTCATTTGCCGATTCCAATCCAACAATGATATATTGCCGGTATGCAACAGGTGAGGAGGAAATCGGAGAGAGGTTTTTATTATAACTGATCCGTTTTCCTGTCTCAACATTAATAGCATGCAGCTCACCTTGCAATGTTCCGATGATCAATGTTTTGTTGACAATAATGGGAGCGCCGTTTCCAAACCCTGCTGAAGCGTCATATTCCCACACTTTGGTTAACGGAAAAGAAAAAAAAGACGGATCGGAAAATTCTCGTGAAGCATTTCTTCCAAGCATCGGAACATCTTCCTGAGATTGATTCATGTCCAATCGCAGTTTTAATGTTGAGCCGCATCCTGAAATGATTATGAGATAACAGAACGCAAAATAAAGTCTCATGATCATTAGCCATGGAATGACCTTGCTGTGAGTTTTTTCGAGTGTATCAAGGCATGCTTCTCTGTTTGAAATATTACTGCCCATCATTAAAAATCCCATCCGAAGAAAAATTGATAGAACAACCCTGTTTGAAAATTATTAAAGTC
>DMPG01000082.1:0-2524 GCA_003456055.1 Bacteroidota bacterium
TGCAAAATCATACTCGGTAATGAATGATATTTCCTGCCCGATCGATTTTTCAATTCCCACAAATGTATCCATGTCTTTATCGCCGTCTTTCTTCTCCATGCTCCAATTCACACCGCCATGAAAACTTAAGAAACCGAGGAATGAATAATTTTTACTTGCTGCAATAAATATTCCGCGCGATTTAATTGTGAATCGTTCCAACGAATCGATATACGTTTCTTTTCCTTGCGAGTCGAAACCAAATGCTATTGCCGGCATTGCATCGGATTCGTCGAATAGTCGATATTTTAACAAAATACCGGGAAGTTTTTGCATCGTTGCTTTTGATTTTCCGATGATACCGACCCCGCCATACGAAATTCCAAATGTCAAACGGTCCAGTGCGCCGGCATATAAACCGAACATCAATCCGCCGTCTTGAAAGAAATTTGATTCTAGAGAGAATGCTCCTCGTTTTAATAGTCCAGCCGTCGGAGTATCGATGACATATCGCGGTTCTATATTTGCCGCATCGCCAGCAGAATTTTGTGCAAATGCTTGAATCGAAATAAACGCAATGACAACGATTATAATTATTTTATTCATCTTCATCTCTCTTTATTGAACTAAGATACAATTATTTTTACATCTTTTTCCAAAATGTTTTTCCATCTTTCCCATCTTCAAGCACAATACCCGCCGCCTTTAAATCATCACGAATTTTATCGGAGATCGCAAAGTTTTTACTTTGGCGCGATTCGTTACGAACAGCAATTATCAGATCCATTAATTGCGGTTCTTTTGATTCAACAAGGGCGTTCCTATTTGGAAATAACCCTAAAATATTTTCACCAAGCTCATCAAATATTTTTTTTGCTTCTTCCAGAGTTTCCTTTGTTTCAGAAATTCCGTTTTGGAACCAGCTATTGACCATTGAAGCTAAATCAAATAGTACTGCTATTGCTTTCGGAGAATTAAAATCATCATCCATTGCAGCTGAAAAATTGTCTCTTATTTTTTTCAGCTCTTGTTGTTTATTAATTTCCCCTTGATTTTTTAATTCAAGTTCATCAACTAAACGGCTATAGGTGTTNNCGTAATTTTTCTAACCCTTTTGCCGCCCCTTCAATCGCCTGTTCACTAAAATCCAACGTGCTGCGATAATGACTTTGCAAAATAAAGAAACGAATAACAATCGGGTCGAATTTTTTGTATGCATCTTTCAGTGTAATAAAATTGCCGAGTGACTTACCCATTTTTTTTCCGTTCACCGTTACCAGATTATTGTGCATCCAATATTTCACAAATGGTTTTTCGGTGGCACTTTCACTTTGAGCGATTTCGCATTCATGATGAGGAAACTGGTTATCCATTCCACCGCCATGAATATCGAATGTTTCGCCGAGATATTTCATGGACATTGCGGAACATTCAATGTGCCATCCCGGAAATCCTAATCCCCACGGTGAGTGCCATTGCATGATATGATTTGCTTCTGCTTTTTTCCATAACGCAAAATCTGCGGGATGTTTTTTTTCCGATTTCACATCGACCCGTGTTCCGCTCTCTGCATCTTCAACTACTCTTCCGGATAATTTTCCATACGATGGATCTTTGCTCACATCAAAATAAACGGAACCGTTCACTTCATAAGCAAATCCTTTTTTTAGCAACTGTTGGGTCATTTCAATTTGTTCCGGAATATGTCCCGTGGCACGGGGAGAAATATCCGGACGCAGAACATTCATTGCATCCATGTCTTCAAAATATGCTCGTGTATATAATTCAACAACCTGCATCGGATGAAGTTTTTCCTGCCGCGCCTGCTTTGCAATTTTATCTTCACCTTCATCGGCATCATCCGTTAAATGACCAACATCGGTGATGTTCTGAACATACGTGACTTTATACCCTAAGTATCGCAGATACCGAACGATGATATCAAATGATACATAACTTTTTGCATGACCAAGATGCGATAGTCCGTACACCGTTGGACCGCAGACATACATCCGCACAATTCCGTCCGTGATCGGGCTAAATTCTTCTTTTTTTCGTGTTAGTGAGTTTGTGACTATTAGAGGCATTAGGTGTTAGGTATTAGAGGTTATGTGACAAATGAAAGTGAGCCACCTAATTCTCTGGTTTTAGGGTTTAATTTAAAGTTTAGTTCTTTGACAATAATAGCTTGTTGATCAGATTCATAGATTACCGTGAGTGTGTCTCGGTTGAGATTCCATTGAGCCAAGACGAACATCCCAATGTATGATTTCGGCAGAGTTATCTTCTCCTTCAGAATCTCGATATATGCTTGTTTTGATTGTTCATCTTGATAGACCTTGCGGATGAAGTATACCATAGGAACGAATGGTGTTTTTCTTCGCGTTCCTCTTACCGGTGGTTCATATCCGTGATACTGTTGATATGATTTGTTGAACAATGGTAATCGTTGATCGATCATCTCAACACTGGTGTATCGCTCACGGTGCCAAAACTTTCTGGAGAAAATACTATTCGATCCTTCGATTGATGCCTGGTTCCACGG
>DMPG01000082.1:2603-23295 GCA_003456055.1 Bacteroidota bacterium
GGCTTTTCAAACGTGTCAAAGAAGCGCTGGCAGTGTTTTATGGCTTCAGCAGCAGTCTCGGACTCGACACGCTGAAAATACTTGAGTTTACGTGGCTTTGTGAGAGAGAAACCGATAAAGTTAATGGGCTCTGTGCGGTTGTCAATGAACTTCTTGCCGATAAAATCTAATTCGACAATGCTGCCGCCAAGATTTTCGATCAAAGTCTTTGGGTAGTGAAGATACTGCGAAGCACCTTTCACTCGAACTTTCGGCTTCGTCGATAATCCGTGTTTTGCAAGTGTTCGTCCGATGAACCGAAGCGTGATTGACTTTGCACCCGGATACAACTTCTGATACTTTTGAAGTATTGCTGAAGCACCGGAAAAATACACCGAAGAGTTTTTATCCAAATGTCGGTGAATCTTGAGTATGCGCTGTTCGTCACGCAGTGTGTATTGTCTAAGCTGGTGCTTTTTCCAGCCTCTGGCATCAGTGGATAAGTCTTGATCCGGTGATTTTGTCCATGCCATAACGAAGTTCCGTGACACGTGTTCTTGGCGTGCTATTGCTCGTTTGGAGAGCTTGGATAAAAAAATAGTTCATGCACTTTTTGTCGGAGTATCATTGAGTCCCGTTTACGCATAAAAACACTCATTCTGTTGTATCGTACGCTTTATATGAATCGCTATTATGTCAATGAACAATTATACTAATTTTAACTCTTAAGGGGTGGTACCTTTTTATTTGTCACTCAACCATTAACCAATTGATTTTTCCCGGTTTTAACGTTTATTGGCTCTTGAAAATTTAAAACTCAAAAAATCATAATTCATATCTCCATTCACTTTGGTGTGAAGGGTTAAAACATGAATTCCTTTTGGTAAATGTACTTTCGTTAAAGTATCAATATAATTCCAATGATGCCATTGCCTCCATGCAACAGTATCTTGCGGATGGTACGTGGTAGGAATTGTGATCGTTCCGGAAACGTCTTTGCCATCAATAAAAAGAGCTATTCCACCTTTTTATTGCTGGTGTACAATCAGTCCAACGCTGTAGGTGCCAGTTTGTTTTATATCAACAGTATAGTTTATCCATTCATCGGGCTTTGTCCACCCTACATATAATTGATCCAATGCAGGAGAGATAATGTTAAAGATAGTGTTGTCAATATCTCTCCCTTTGGTATAGGAAATATCCACAGATTCATTCATTCTGAATTCATTCAGGAAAGTACCGTTGGCAGGATTAAGGCCGCCACTGCCATTATTGATACTGTCTGTGTCGTGGTAAGCAACACCTTCGCCTCCTCTATCATAAGATTCACATTCAATTTTTCCGGGAATTTCTTGCATCAAATCATTCCATGGTACACTTGATCGATAAATATCTTTATCTGAACATGCAGATAAAAAAATTATGGCAATTAGTATTGGAATTAATAAAAAGGTACTGAAGATTTTATTCATTTTATTTTCATTTTGGGCAAAATATTTTTTGTCCGAAAAAGGAATTGATTGATATCAATTCTTATAAAAAATTCGCTTTTTCTCTTTTCCAATAATAATGTCAAATTCACCTTCTTCGGTAACCATTTTCAGGTCTTTCCCGATAAATGCCAGATCTTCTGAAGTGATAGTAAATTCAAGCTCTTTAGTTTCTCCCGGTGCAAGCAGCGATGTTTTCTGAAACTTCCGTAATCTTTTAACAGAAGGGGTAATAGAAGCGACAAGATCAGCGCTATATATCTCTATGGTTTCTTTCCCTGCCTTTTTTCCTGTGTTTGTAACCCTCACTTTTATAATGATTGATTTCTCACAAGTTAGTGTATCAGAAGAAAACTTCAAATCAGAATTACTAAATGTCGTATAGCTTAATCCATGCCCGAATTCATACTGGGGATTAAATTCAAAAGAATATTTATAAGGCTGAACTTGTTCAACAGCCTCTTCCAGAAACTTATGGTCGTAAGTGGTAAACGAACCGGAATATCTGGGATATGTAACAGGGAGTTTTCCTGATGGATTAACATCGCCAAAAATTACATCGGCAATGGCGTTCCCACCTTCTGATCCGGGCCAGTATGCCATGATAATTGAACTTAACAGAGGTTCTATTTCTCTTATTACTCGAGTCCGACCCTGGGTTAACACTGCAATTATTGGCTTTTTGGTTTTGCTTAATGCCTTTACCAGTCGTTGTTGTATTTCAGGTAAAGCTAAGTCTTCAATATTACCCGGAGTTTCTGCATACGCGTCCTCACCAAGACAAACAACAATATAATCTGCGCCTTTAGCCATTTCAACAGATTTTGCAATTCCCAAATCGTTGGATGTGAAATCTGTTCCTTTTTGATAGACGACATTTTTATTTTTTGATTTGATCGCAGTGAAAATGGTTGGCTGGTCTTTTGCAAAAAATTCTTCTTTCGTTCCCTGCCATGTATAAGTCCAGGCTCCATGAAGCGTAGTTAACGATTTTGCACCCGGTCCAGTAACTAAGATCTTTTTATTCTTCGCCAATGGGAGTATTCCGGCATCATTTTTTAGCAGGGTGATGGATTCACTTGCTGCATCGTAAGCCGCTTTTTTATATTCCGGAAGTCCGAAGTTTTTTACTGCTTCCATTTCAACATACGGCTGATCAAAAAGCCCTACATCAAATTTCATTTTGAGAATTCTTCTCACCGAAGCATTGATCTTTTCTTCTGATATTTTTTTTTCTTTGACCAATTCCACTAGATAGGTACTGAAATCCATGTCCATTGGAACAATACAAAGGTCAATTCCTGCCTGGACAGATTGAAATACGGCCTCTTTGTATGAAGAAGCCACATGATGTCTTGTCGATAATTTCTTTACATCTTCCCAGTCAGAAATAATAACTCCTTTGAAACCAAGTTCATCCCTCAAAACGGTGGTGAGCAAATATTTACTGGCATGAACAGGTTCGCCATTGATCTCTCCTGAATTGATCATCACTGTTCTGGCTCCAGCATCCACAGCTGCTTTAAAAGAAGGAAGAAAATATTCTCGTAACATGATTTCTGGAATATACGCAGGGGCTCTGTCTTTCCCTGAATTTGGGACAGAATATCCCAAAAAGTGTTTCATACATGAAGCAACATGGCTAACGTCTTTTAGATTTTTTCCTTCATACCCTTCGATGACACTCAATCCCATTTGTTTTACTAAGTAAATATCTTCTCCAAACGTTTCTGCAATTCTTGGCCATAATGGATGCCGGCCGGCATCAAGCACTGGTGAAAAATTATATCGGATACCGGATGCCCGTACTTCTTTTGCCGTCACTTCCCCAGAAAGTTTGGCAATCTCCAGGTTTCTTGTTGCAGCAATACCGAGGTTGTGGGGAAATATTGTTGACCCAATTGTATAATTTGCGCCATGAACAGCATCGATCGCATACAGCATCGGAATTTTTAATCGTGATTCCTCCATATTGATCTTTTGAATCTCATTGATCATTTCATGCCATTGCTTTAGAGTATAGGCATGATTGTTAACATTCTGAAATGAGCCTACATTATTTTTTATGAGCACATTTCTTAGTTTGGGATAATCCAAAACAATGGCGTCTCCTTTCTCTTCCAATATCATCCCGATCGCAATATTGGTCATCTGACCCACTTTTTCTTCAATAGTCATTTGATTAATCAAATCTTCAATCTTTTTTTCCTCTGATTGAGCGAGAAGATCTAATTGCAAAACAAAGACGAGGACAACGGAAAGAAATGTTTTTAAATACGTTTTTTCATTTGAGTTCATAGTGTTATATGGTTTGATTTCAAATCTGCTATGTATGGATTGCTTCTGCGGATTACAAAGGTGTCGATACTTTATAATAACAGAACACAAAATATGCCACGTTGTACCTCAAACGATTCGATAGAAATGAGGGTTTAATACGGATAGTTGAAGAAGCAATTATTAAAATGATAACAGTAGATTACCAAATTGATAATTTATTTATGGACAAGAAAAGAATCTTGTTTAAGGAAGAAAAAAGATTTGATAAGAAAATTAAGAATTACAATTTTACTTAATACCTAGTTCTTTGCACATTCTGTGATAATTTGGAGGCGCAAGTCCAAGTTTTTTTGATGCTTCAGCATCGGATGATGAACTGGATCGAATATATTCTATATACCGTTGACGGACTATTCGTTCTAGATCGCGCAATACAATGGGCTCCTGTAATTCGGAGAGATTGAGGATTCCTCCTCCTGAAGAAGATTGTTGTCCAACTTGCAATCCTACTGCTTTTTGCATTAATTCTTTCGTGATGACCTTTTCATCCAAAAACAACAATCGCTGCATTACATTTTTTAATTCACGAACATTTCCTTTCCATGGTGCATACTGCAAAACAGACATCGCCTCAGGAGTAATCACCGGCTTCACACGACCCATATCTACGCTGAATTGCCCGAGAAAATATTCCGACAACATTGGAACATCGTCAGGACGGTCACGAAGAGGTGAAACAAAAACCGGAATAACATTTAATCGATAATATAGGTCTTCTCGGAATCGTTTTTCTTCAACTTCCTTTTCTAGATTTTTATTTGACGCAGAAATCAATCGAACATCAACCTTTATCGGTTCTCGTCTACCGATCTTTTCCAATTCCCCTTCTTGAATAACGCGCAATAATTTCACCTGTGCATTCAACGGAAGTTCACCGATCTCATCAAGAAAAATGGTTCCATGATTTGCCAACTCGAATAATCCGAGTTTGGCACTCGTTGCTCCGGTAAACGAACCTTTTTCATATCCGAACAATTCGCTTTCAATAAGTTCGTTCGGAATACTCCCACAATTGATCGGTACAAAATTTTCCAGTCGTCTCTTACTTCTGTTATGGATGTTCACTGCTACCAGTTCTTTTCCCGTACCTGAATATCCGGAAATAAGAACGCTTGCATCACTTTCTGCACATTTTTCAATTTGATGCCGTAGCGTAATGATTGACGGAGAGTTCCCGATGATCGGTTTTTGTGAGAGTGTTTCTTCGATCGATCGAAGGATTTTTGAGTTTGCCTTCGATTGTTCATTTTCCAAAACACGTTTTTGATACGCATTGATAATTGAAAGAAAAAAATCCGTCGGTTGATAGATGTATTCTTCGATATCGCCGGGATATTTTGTGCAATACCAAAAAGCACCGGCCATCATTAAACTGTTTGCAAAATTATAATCCGCAAGATTCATTGTCATTTTTGTGATGACGATGATCTGAAATGTTGGATCAATCTTTTTAATTTCGCGGATCAGCTGTTCACCCATCAATCCGCCGGCGATCTGAAAGTCCATGATGATGATGTCAAATGCATCTTTCTCTGCTGCCAACGCATCCAGAGCAAGTCTGCCATTAGAGATCACGTTGCGAATATTGATCGTTTTCGAAAATGGTTTTATAGTATTACGTACTCTGCGTACGTCATATTCTTCATCTTCGATCAATAATATGTTGATCACTTTTTCTGGGAACATACTTATACCATCATTGTTGGAATGCTGAACGTAAACATACAACCTCCGCCGGGAAGGTTTTCAACATCAAGATCCCATCCCAATCGCTGCCGTGTGATTTCATATGCAATATAGCAACCATATCCCGAATGGCGTTCGTTTCCTGCCCGTTTTGTCGATGTATGTTCTAAAAATATTCGTTTCATTCCGTCATTGTTCTTTTCCAATAGCCAAGGTTCGATACCGGAACCGTTGTCTATGATTCGAACAAAACATTCCTCGGTTTGCACATCAAATTCTGTTTTGATCGTTACAATTACTGCATTATTTCCAGCATGATCGATACAGTTTTGTATGATCGGTTCAAACACTTCCCAAATAACATATTCATTAATATTCACAATCGGAAGTTTCTCATCAAAATCCATTGTATATCGTACCATTTCGCTGGCAGATGAAATACGTTGGAACACATTCTCAACAAGGAACGAAAGAACCTGATTGAGATCGGTTTTAAATATCTGGCTGCGAATTGTTTGCACCGGAGGATCATACCATTTCATATCGTAAATGACACGGGCAATAAAATTTGCATATTTAATAATTCGTTTTTTTATCATCTCAATATTGTTTTCCGTCAGCACACGCATATCCTCTTTGATAAATCCCATTACTTTTTCCGCTTTGTGATGCGTGTGATAAATGCGTTTCGTAAAGAGCAATTCGTTCTGAATATTGATCTGTTCTGCTAAATGACGTTTTTGTTCTTCAAACAATAATTCTTGAGCACGGTTCCGTTCCCTCAACGTATAGGTAGAAATGAAGAACATAGCAAGCAATCCAAAAAATATTAAAGCGGTATATGTTATTGCGGTTTCATCATACGTTGAGATCATTTCATTGGTAATGACAGTAAAATCAGGCTTGTTCTTCATATAAATTGCACCAGCAAACTCACCTCTCGGAACGAACGGAACAAAAATATGGAATATCTGTTTGTCCGCAACAATTGTTTGAATCCGTTCACGAGCACGAAACTCTTCGCGCATCGATGTATACATTGTTATGGCTTCTGAGTGATTCCATTGAGAAGCAGGGATATTTTTCAACCCTCCGAATATATATGAATACAATGCCTGTCCGTCATCAATTGCGACGATCGCTGAATCAATCTTGACCAAAAGGCAGATCTCCTGCACGTTTTGATGTAAATATTGCTGACTTAAAATAATATTCAAATTCCCGACAATCTTATTGATCTCCGGCTGCGGTAGTGTTTGATTTTTTGTTTTTGCTTCAAGTAATAGCTCAAGCGATGTCGTTGTAAGATTTGCTAGCCGTTCGGCGGAATCCTGTTGATACCATTCCTGTGTTCTGAAAAGAATTTTTTGCAGTGATATTTTATGGACAAATGAAATCACCGTTTGAAAAATGATCAGTACAAAAAATAAAACCGTCAAATGTCGAATTTCAAATCGATATTGCCGGACACTGGACCATATGTTTCTAAAAGAATTTTTCATACTGTAACTTCGGATGAAGTTATTTGATTAAAACCTCATTTGAATTGATCATCGAAGATGCTTTTGTCAATGCTTCATCAACGGTCATTTCTTTTTTAAGAGCAAGATGTACATAGTGCGAAACGATATCGGCGATCTTTGTATAATCAACAAGGAATGGCCTGTGAAAACCGTGTTCAATTAATTTTCGGTAAAAGATGAGTTTCGGATATTTTTTTAAATATACAGAATCAGCATACACATCCCGATTCACCGGAATATAATCTCCCTGTTCGAACAAGATCTTTTTCGCTTCTGTTGTTTGAAGGAAACGGATAAATTCGATCGCCGATTCTTTCTTTGTTGAAAATTTTGAGACCATTAAATTCCAACCTCCATAGACCGATGTGACCTTATGCCCTGCAAAATGCGGCAGCGATGCACGTCCGACATGTTCAAATTTGCTGGTGTCATTATAGAGGACACGATAATTTTCTACAAAATTTGACCAACCGCGCACGAACATTGCATTGTTATCAAGCCAATACTCATAACTTTTATTCTCATCAAACTGTGTGACAATAGGAGGCGATATTTTATCTTTATAGATAAAATCTACCAGCATTTGCAGCGCCCGACGTGCGGTCGGTGTGTTTAGATTGATATTGTTTCCGCGGAAATAGTTTTCATCCAATGACGCAAGGATCTCAAAATAATTACAGTTCAATCCTTCGTAATCATTTCCCTGAAATATATAGAATGGTTGATCCTTCATTCCCAACCGTTTTTGCAGTGCAATAAGTTCTTCCCACGTTATAGAATTTTGCAGACTCTCTTCGATCTGCTTTGCATCAGGAAGTTTCGCAAGAAGATCTTTTCGGTAATACATCATTCCCACATCGATGTAGAGCGGCATGGCAACCAATTTGTTCTCACTTAAACACGATTGAAGAGTCGGGGAAAGAATATTCGCTTTATCTTTTTCCAAAAAATGATCGTCCAGAGGCTCACTCCATTTGGCAAATCGTGTCGTCCAAATATAATCGACTGAAAAAACATCAAGACGATCACTTTTACTACGCAATGAGCGTGCCAACAATTCTTTTCTCTCGTTTGTGGTGAATTTACTGAATGGGAGATTTACCGGAATTACTTCAATTCGGCCTTTGTGTAATTGATTGAACCGTTGAATCACCGCTTCATGGGCCGGAGAAATATGATCCGCAAAATAGACTTTTTGCACATCATTCTCCTGAAATATGAACGTTTGTTTTTCGATAACAATTGATATGAAATATACAACAAGCACAATGCCGGATATGCCTGCGAACAGCCAAAATAGTTTTACAAGTTTTTTCATAATGATACAAAATAGAAGAGAACCATTGGAAATGCAAGGATCAACAATGCATATTTACACGACCCAGAAGCTGCGGATTAACGGTCCATCAGAGGATGTTCAACCAATAAAAAATAGAACCTAAAATAAAAAGAGCCTTTTCTCAGAGGCTCTTTTCTAATCAACAGAAATATTCCGCAGAAATATTTACCCGCTCCCAAATTTTAGATAGTAATGCACTTTTTCCTTCAACAATGAAAAGCGTTTTGCTTGCAGTGCGGTATTCATTTCGGTTTTTATTCAAAAACCTTTTCCACCATCTGATACCGACTGTGAACAACACTTTCCAATTTTATCAATGCGTCAATCGGTTTTGATGTTCGAACTGCTGCAACATAATTTTTAACCGCATCAGAAAGGAGTCCACGACGTTTCTCGTATTGATCTTTCTTCTTTTCAAGCCTCTTGGATAACATCACGGTATCGACTGCATTCATTGCATTTGCAAGATCTTCCGCATTTGCTTTTATCATTGTAATATTCTTTTCAGGAAGATAATAGTGATGAAGTGAATATAATACACGGTGAAAATCATCGATCTGCTGCGTTACCGGTCTAACAATGCGTACCATATGTTCATACAGCATATGCACATTTTCTGCTGCGCGAAGAATTCTTGAAGTATCATTTCCCTTAGCACTTTGGCGATATTCATCAACGGCAGAACGTAATTCACCTTTTTTTTCATCCCATCGCATTTGTTTATCGCGCAAAATTCCCGGTAGAGTCGCTGCAGTGAGTGTTTTAAATGCGCTGTCTATTTGAGGAAAGAGTTCTTTTAACGTTTGAATATCTTTTGCAGGCCAAGCTTCATGCCAAAGTGCAAAGATCGGTTTATGAAATGCATCAAGTTCGGGCACTCTGCCGCTTGTTTCATCCGGTAATTGCCCAAACAGCAATGCCGAACAAACAACAATAATAACAAAAAATCTAATTTTCATTTGTTCCTCCTGTGTATTGAATACATAAAAATCTAACGAAACGTAAAAAAATCCTCACCGCCGATGATGGTTGTGTCGTTTCCCAAACTTTCGATTCTTGTTATAATGATTTTTATTAACGTATTTGTGATTTTAAAATAAATTATTTCCCTTCTTTAATATTACTACGCATCTTCCCCCAGTTTCGCCAATCCTGCCGAACCTGCAGTGATCCGTTTAGCCTTTGCTTTCTTCAACACCTGAGCAATTTCCTGTATCGTAGACCCGGTTGTAATGATATCGTCAACAAGGAGAATATTTTTTCCGCAAATAGCATCGGTATCGGTTACCTCGAACGCATCAGCAATATTCTTTTTGCGTTCTTCGGCATTCAGGTGTGTCTGCGTTACAGTATACCTGGTGCGGCGAACAGCATTGGATAAAACTGGAACATTGATAACGGATGCAAGTCCTTTTGCAATCCAATCGCTTTGATTGTATCCCCGTTCCCGTTCTTTCCGTTTATTCAACGGCACTGGAATGATGCAGTCGATAGTGCTGCTAGAAATCTTTTTTCCGAGACGGACACCCAGTTCAAATCCAAACGTTGTACCTTCATCATACTTTAAGGAGTGGGCAAGCGTTTGCAGCAGTTTTCCTTTTTCAAAATAGAATAGCGTCACAAAATCATCAATCACCCCTCCTTCACGAAATCGATCCATAAGCACTTTGAATGTATAATCATGTTCGTGGACTTTCGATAATGCATTCCAGCAATTGCTGCACACTCTCTGTTCGTCATTGTTCAACCGTACACCGCAATGAAGACATTCGGTGACGAACAGAAAATCATGGAGGGGCTGTAGAATGGAAGAAAAAGAAGGCATCGATATTCTTTGTTGTATTGTCATTGCTCCAAAGGAGTCCCTTCGGGACGAGACGTTTTTGGTCGAAGCAATCTTGGTTCTAAAAAAAATGATTGCTTCAGTCGCTTCAATCCCTCGCAACGACTATTCTTTTTAGAAAATCTCTATTTCTTTCCTGTCAGATTATTGATCTCGTCGCGCAATTGTGCGGCACGTTCAAATTCCAGATCCGCTGATGCTCGCATCATTTCGCTGTTCAGTTCTTCAATAAGATCTTGTCGTTGTTCGGCAGAAAGATATTTGGTGATCGATTCCGCAACGACCGGCAAATGTTTCAGATCTTTCCGAGCATCATATTTTGAAGAAACATCGGCAACTGCTGTTGACGCAATGATCTCTTCGCGCGATTTGTAGATCGTTGTTGGAGTGATTCCATGTTCTACATTATATGCTATCTGCTTTGTACGCCGTCGATCGGTCTCATCCATCGTTTTCCTCATGGAATCAGTAATCCTATCTGCATACATAATCACTTTGCCATTTGCATTTCGCGCTGTTCGCCCTGCGGTTTGAATCAGTGAACGCTCCGAACGAAGGAATCCCTCTTTATCAGCATCTAAAATTGCTACAAGTGATACTTCGGGAAGATCGAGCCCTTCGCGCAACAAGTTGACTCCGACGATCACATCGCTGTTTCCGAGTCGAAGATTCCGTAAAATTTCAACCCGATGAAGTGCATCTACTTCGGAGTGGATGTATTCTACTTTGATGCCAATCTCAAGTAGATATTCGGTAAGATCTTCTGCCATGCGTTTCGTTAATGTCGTCACTAATGCGCGTTCATTTTTCTTTGTGACTGCACGGATCTCAGCGATCAGATCATCGATCTGCTGTTTCACGGGACGAACCTCGATCACCGGATCGAGCAATCCTGTAGGCCGGATGACCTGCTCCACAAAAACGCCTTGTGTCTTTTCCATCTCATATTTTCCCGGCGTAGCGCTCACAAAGATCGTCTGATTAACGATCTGTTCCCATTCATCAAATTTCAACGGTCGGTTATCAAGAGCTGACGGTAAACGGAAGCCATGTTCTACCAATGTCATTTTTCTACTCCTGTCACCGAAATACATTGCGCCGATCTGCGGCACACTGACGTGGGATTCATCGATGATGAGAAGAAAATCTTTAGGAAAATAATCGAATAAACAGAACGGTCGTGAACCGGGTGGACGCGATGCGAGATGCCGCGAATAGTTCTCAATGCCGCTGCAATATCCAACTTCGCGCATCATTTCAAGATCGAAACGTGTTCGCTGCTCAAGACGCTGCGCCTCGACAAGTTTATCAAGATGGCGCATTTCTGTCAGTCGTTCTTTCAATTCAATCTCAATTGATTTTATTCCTTTTTCCAAAGATTCACGTGTAGTGACGAATTGTTTGGCGGGATAAATGACATCGTAATCCGTTTCTCCGATGATCGAACCATCCAACGAATTGATGTAGGATATTTTTTCGATCTCATCGCCGAAAAATTCCACACGGATTGCTTCATCATTTTCATACGCCGGGATCACTTCAACAACATCGCCACGCACACGGAACGTGCCGCGCTGAAATTCATAATCATTGCGGGAATAGAAAATATCGAGCAGTTTGCGGAGCAATTTGTTCCGTTCGATCTTATCCCCTTTTTTGATCACCACCATTTGTGCAATCCACTCATCCGGCGCACCTATACCATAAATGCAGCTGACCGATGCCACGACGATCACATTTCGCTTTCCGGAAAGGAGCGCGCTGGTAGCACGCAGCCGCAGTCGATCGATCTCTTCGTTCACCGATGAATCCTTTTGAATATATGTATCCGTTGTCGGCACGTACGCTTCGGGCTGATAATAATCATAATAGCTGATGAAAAACTCTACGTGATCATTCGGAAAGAATGTTTTAAACTCGGCATACAACTGCGCTGCAAGCGTTTTATTGTGCGACATGATCAGCACCGGGCGGTCGAAATTTTTGATGACATTCGAAACAGAAAATGTCTTTCCGCTTCCCGTTACGCCAAGCAGCGTTTGGTATTTATCTCCGCGTTCTATTCCTTCCGTCAATTGACGAATCGCTTCGGGCTGATCGCCCTGCGGTGTGTAATCTGAAACAAGTGTGAAAGACATTTACTTATTTGCTCTCTTGTAGAAAACGAACGATCTCAGCAGAAAGTTTTCTCGGTGAAAAACGGATGGACTGTGCCAGAATCTTGTTTGCTAATCCCGGAATGATCACGGTCTTTCCTTTCAACATTCCTTTATATCCAATTGCGGCAACTTTTTTTGCATTCATCACTAAACCGCTGTCGGAAAATAGTTTTGTTTTTTCCATCTGCGCTCTGGATTGAAATCCTGTATTCGTCGGACCTGGACATAACGCAGAAACTGTTACACCCGTTCCTTTCAATTCGATTGCAAGCGCTTCGGAAAGGAATAAAACGTATGATTTACTTGCATAATAGACCGCCATCAACGGTCCGGGCTGGAACGAAGCGGTGGATGCAACGTTCATAATTCGTCCGAATTTCCTCGCCACCATTCCTTTTAGAAATAATTTTGTGAGATGTGTCAGCGCAGTAATATTCAACTGGATCATATCCAATTCATCCTGCAATTCTATTTCGTTGAACTTTCCAAGCATACCGAAACCGGCATTGTTCACAAGAAAATCGACCGTGATGTTGTTCCGTTCAAGATAATGAAACAACTCATTCGGTGAATCGGCAGATGAAAGATTCATTGGAACAATATGTGCAACGATATGATATTTCGATTGAAAATCTTCCGCAATCGCTTTTAATGTATCAGTGCTTCGCGCAACCAGCACAAGATTGTATCCATCCTTGGCAAATAGTTCTGCAAGTTCATATCCAATTCCACCCGATGCGCCGGTGATCAATGCTGTTCGCTTTGTCATTGTAATAACTCCTTGTTACGGCTTATAAAGCCCTTTTGTATTTGCTCCCATTAATCCTGACCTATAAGAACGCCCATCAACATGTTGAAGCGAACGGATCTGCAAAGGAGTCATCAATTTCGTTATTGGAAGGTAACTTAATTTCAATCCGATCACTTCCATTGTTTCATCATCAAATTCAAAATTTTTATAGGGGGAAAGATTCAACGGTGCGGAGAATTGACGAAGCGTTTTTTCCTTGTTCACATTATAGAATAATTCAAAATAGGACATCACTAATTCACGAATGGTTTTATAGATCGGTTCACGATACCGAAGTCCTGCAAAATTGGATTTTGCAATTGATCCGAAGCATCCGCTTTGTTTAAATATCGCGATGACATGGTCATCATCTCGAACCGCCTGCATATCAACGATCATTGGTTTAAATCCGATCCGGCGAAGCATTGCAGCAGCAAAGACTGCTCCGTCAAAACAATGCGCGGTATTGTCGCGAAGAACGCTGCGGGGAGAACGATAGCATGATTCCGCACTGTATAATGTTTTATCTAAGAACTGCTGGATCGTGTACGGCGTTTTCAGCAGCCGTATTTTTTTCAGTTCTCGTGGTGTCCACTCGTTGCTGCTCTTCATCTATTTCAAATAGACCAGTTTTTTTGTTTGAGTGAAATCTTTTGTTTCAATTCTATAGAAATAGATTCCACTGGAGAAATGATCTGCATTCCAATCGACACTGTACGATCCCTTTTCTAACGATGTATTTACCAGTGACACGATCTCTTTTCCATCAACAGAAAGAATGGAAAGTTTAACCATTCCACTATTCGGAACTTCAAACTGAATTGTTGTTTTAGGATTGAAGGGGTTCGGATAATTTTGTTGAAGTTTGAACGAAAACGGATCCGATGAAGAAATCTTGTTGATATTTGCCGGTTTACTGAGCAGACCCGCATTGACCCAAGCAGTATACCAAAGACTTGCAAGATTGATCGAAGCTAATTGGATCTGTGCTTTTGTCATATTACCAAGACGCTTCCATAACGTATCATAATATTGGGTTGTATATGAACCGCCGGTCACTGCTTTCCCTGCATTATCTGCGTTGAAAATGGAATCACATAATGCATTGGATTTAAGGATATAGTCGAACGCAAAACCATACACATCATTGATGTACTTCACCGAGTCTTTTGTAACGGTGATCTGAGCCTGGAACTTTCCTAACAATGTCGTTTCGTAACGGGAATGGATGCCGGTGTTACCTGTCAGTTTTCCATCATAATTTTCAGTAGCATGCAGCGGCTGATGCGGATCGGCCGAATAATGACCGAGATCAGCAGCGGATTGATACGCTGAATTCCAATCTCCACGTTTTAGCTGTGCAGTCAATGAATCCATCACTTCAACGGTCGCCCAAGGATTTGTTCCATTAAATTTTACGCGGGACCAACCAAATGTATTAACAAGAGTACTAAAATTACGATTGAGGTTTTTAAAATCAGGATATTCATCAACATCCAAATAATGCCGGTACTGTTCGGAGAACATCGCTGTATCTCCGGTTTTACGTGTATCCGCATCGGTGGAATGCAACTCAAGAAATGATTGCTGAGCAATGAATTGCTGCATTGAGGATGGTAAATGTTTCACGGCATTCTTATTCACGATTTTATGACCGACACTTCCCCATGCAAACAACGCCTGAACAGAAAAAATAACAACAACAAAATACCGCATGAATCATTATCTCCAAATAATATTATGCAGTAATATAGCGGATTTTATCGGGAAGGCAAAATAGGAACGGGGTAAAAATTTTTATATCGCTGATTGGTAGTGTGTTTACAATTCCGCCAATCGGCGTTTCATCCTTACAATCCGGTCTTTATCGCTTGCAAGCAGAATGGGAAGTTTGATCGCTTCTGAAAAAACTTTCTTCGCATCGTTCGGTTGTTCCATCTCAAGATAAACCATTCCCAACTCGAACCGATGGCGGATGATATTTGGTCCGAGCGTTATCGCTTTTTTCAATGACTGTTCCGCTTCTGCAAATCCGCCGTCAGGCAGTCCTCCAAGAAGAGTATTGGCAAGTGCACGCTCGAACCAATTGACCTTACCAAGCGTACGATAAAACGTTCCATAAATAGAATACGCAACATCATTCTTCGGATCAAGCTGAATGGCAAGATCAAGTTCATGTTTGATCTCATTGCAGAGCTTTACTTTGGTGTGGCTTCCTTCGTAGATAGCAATGTAACCAAGGGAAACCGCCCGCCATGTATGTGCCGCAGAATTGAGGGAATCAGAACGGACAGAGCGTGTAGCAAATGTTTCCGCCATACGGTAATGGGATTCTCGTTCTTCCCTTTTTGCAACATCACCGATAGAAATATATGCACGGGAAATCCGCCATAATGCTTCAGCATCTTCAGGATTTGTCTTAAGATGCTCTTCATACATCGAAATTGCGGAAAAATAATCTTGTTTGATGAACAGATCGTCTCCGCGATTTAAAAATATAGAGATACCTGTGACAATAAGAAGAAGAAAACTAATCATAATGTAAATTCACCAATGAGTGTTTATCCAATATTACCGCAGTATTACACTACGGTTAAAAAAATTGAGTATACAGCAATCTTGCAATTGTTGCGAACACAATAACAATATATAATGGACGGATGATTGCAATGCCTTTCTTTACCGCAAGTTTTGCTCCCAGATGAGCACCGATGATCTGTCCTGCAGCCATAACGATTCCATACAAAAACATAATAGAACCGCCGATCGAAAACACGATCACAGAAATAATGTTGCTGGAAAGATTCATCACTTTGGTATGAGCGGTCGCTTTTCGTATCTCATATCCCAATAAGGACATGAAAGCCATCGCCCAAAATGCACCAACACCGGGACCAAAGAAACCGTCATAGAAGCCTAACACACTTCCAAAGATTAGAAAGAATGTTTCTTTGGAAATTTTAGAATTGGTCTGATGTTTTCCAAGCGAAGGAGTAAAAATGGTATACAGTGCGATGAACAAAAGAAAGAGCGGTATGATATATCCTAATATTTTGGGATCGACTTGCTGAACTACAAGGGCACCAATTCCTGCGCCGATAAACGTCATAATAAACCCAAACTTCTCTTCTCGAAATCGGACAAGTCCGCTGTGTCGATAGTGACGCGCGGCTGTAAAAACACCGAACATACTTTGAAATTTATTCGTACCAAGCGCTACTTGCGGAGGAACTCCAACACTGAGCAATGCAGGAAGTGCTATGAGTCCGCCGCCGCCGGCTATTGAATCGATCAGTCCGGCAAAAAGCGCGGCAACAAAAAGAATGATATAAATTAAAATATCTTCCAGAACAGTTCTACACCTTCTCTTCCACTTCGTTGATATATGCCGCGCACACTACATCTCCCATCACGTTGATCACCGTTCTTCCCATATCGAGAATCCTGTCCACACCAAGAATAATTGCCAGTCCATCCGGTGGAACACCGACCTGCGCCATAACGATCATCAACAACGGAAGAGACGCTCCTGGTATTCCCGCAACACCGACAGCGGAAATGACACATAAAGCAACAACAAGAATCTGTTGCATTATTGAAAGTTCGATCCCAAACACTTGTGCAATAAAAAGAACAACTGCTCCTTCAAACAATGCCGTTCCATTCATGTTCATCGTTGCTCCGAGCGGAAGAACGAACGATGCAATCTTCGGACGGATGCCGAGAGCCGTTTCCGAAACACGGATCGTTGTTGGCAGTGTTCCGTTGCTTGATGAGAGCGAAAATGCCGTGATCATGATCGGCGAAGCATTCCGCATAAATTCGATCGGATTTCGTTTGGTTAAGATCTTTAACAGAAATGGATAAAAAATAAATAGAACCGTTGCGTATCCAAACAAAATAAGGAAAACGAATATCCCTAGTTTCTGAAGAAGATCAAGTCCGAATCGAGCAGTTACACCAAAGATCAAACAAAAGACGGCGTACGGCGCAAGTTTCATTGCAAAACCGACGATGGTGATCATCGATTCCGTCCACGCATCGAGCCATTTTAGCATTGCATCCCGTTTATCACCGGCAATTTTTGTTAATGCAGCACCAAGCAATAACGAAAAGACGATCAACGGAATCATCTGCATTTCTGTGATTGCTTTGGTGATGTTGCGGGGAATGAACATATCTAAGATCTGATTGACCACAGCAAGTGTACCGGTTGCAACCACATCACCGGTTTTTGATTGAATTTCAGTCGCTTGCGATGCGTAGGATTTCATTAACATTTCACGTGCAGCGGGATCAAATCCATCACCGGGACGAACCACTTCAAGGAGCGTAATGCCAACGATCGCTGCAAACGTAGAGGTTGTCAGGAAGAATAACAAAGTTCGTCCCCCGATTTTCCCAAGTTTTGAAAGGTCACCCAAGCCGGCTACACCAGAGGCAAGCGATGCAAAGACTAAAGGAACAACCACAATAAAGAGCATACGTAAAAAAATCTGGCCAACCGGATGTGCCACTGTGTTGATGAGTGAATTGAGAAACTCTTTTGCAACTTCGTTACCGGCAACTGTAATGTTTGCTATTATTCCAATGATTGCACCGGCAACTAAAGCAATCATTATTTTCCAGTGATTATCTTTGTGCATACGTTTTGATGTTTAGATTTTTGATTGACTTACGATTATTGTTTTCTATTTAAATCCACTATTACTCCATTGCGGGCATACCAAAAGCAGCCCATTCTTCTTTTGATGGTCCATACACACCAGGAACTTTCAAACCAACAAGACGCATTAATACCGTCATTTGTGCACGATGATGCGCTTGATGTGCAATAAGAACAGAAAGAGCTTTTCCTTTTTTCCACACCTCACCATACATATTAACCGGTTCATCTAATTGCGCATCATTCCATTTTGATTTTAATTGGATTTCAAGCGCATTACACGCTGTTCTGTATGCCACGAGAAGTATTTCTACGTTATCATATTTTAAAACTTGATCATCATATTCAATTCCGATCTCAAGATGTGAACCAAGTTCGGTAACGGATTCTACAATATGACCAGCAAGTCTTCCCAAGGTGCGTATATTTTCATTCTCTTTTTTTGTAAATACATCACTTCGTAAAGCCGAAAATATTTTTTCCGTAGCTTCTCTTTCATATTGCCAAGTTTCAAAAAAATCAGAAAGTTGTCTAAACATTGTTTACTCCTTTCCTCTCGATATCTATTTTATAATCATCATATGGGTTGAACATGTTGCGATCAATTTGCCTTTGAGGTTTGTTGCTTCTGCCGATAAATGCATTGTCGATTGTCCGCGAGAGACAACTCTTGCCGTTACAATTAATGTATCTTTTTCGAGAATCGGCCGGATATAATTTGTATGTAGATCCAGCGTTGTGCAGGGAGTTCTGGCAGCGAGATAGCTTAGCGGACCAAAGACATTATCAAAAGCCGCGGCAATAAAACCACCCTGCATTCCAAGCATTGGATTAAGGTATTCTTTTTCAACAGGAAATGAGATCTTCAGCATCATCCGGGATTCATATTCAAGATACTCCGGCTTCATTAACGTAAAACAGTTCGGTGGTAATTGTGCAGTTGGGAAATGGATATTACACGATTCCATTTCAGAATGAAATATTTGTATTGAAGGATGCATAGAATTTAAAATTCGATCAAAAATTTTCCATCGGTCATAATGATTGTTTGGTCAAACCACACTGTTGGAGATTTTATGAGACCATCCAAATGGCTTGCAACGCGAACCGTTCCTCCCATTGATTTATTATCGCCAAACGCAATGTGTATTGTCCCCATCACTTTTTCATCTTCAATGATCTTTCCGGTGATGATCGCCTTATCATTTGTTCCGATCCCGAATTCAGCAACGGTGTAAGCATCTTTTCCATGCGGCTCGAGAAGTTTTCTGAGTGTTTCCGCTTCAACTCCTCCTTCAATGGTTGTTGCATACCCATCTTTTACAATAATGTGGATAGGAGTCTTAACAATTCCAATACTAGCCATTGAACCATCAACGACAACTATTCCATTTGATAACCCTTCAAGCGGTGCAAGATATGCCTCTCCGGTTGGAAGATTTCCCGATTGTCCTTTGTCGCGGAACAATCCGGAACTTGCATGTGCGGTTCTTCCTTTCATCGGCATTGAAATATCTGTTCCGGCAGGAGAAGTGACACGAATAACGGAGGTTTTTTCCATTAGTGTGCAGAGAGCAAATGTGCGTTGAGCGATCGCATTATAATCTGCATTCATACAGCGGACCATTATTTCTTCTGTCACGCCTGGAAGTGTTGCAATACGCACTCCAAGTGCACTTGCAGCGCGACGTGCATCGGTGTGTGTCAATGATTTTGATGTCGGACAAAAGACAACATCGAATTTTTTCATTAACTCAGCAACTTCAGTCGGCGGCTCTTCACCATTTGATTTTCTTGGCAGAATTTCGGTGAAGAGAACTTCATTACCAAAATCCTTTGCTGCTTTCCATAATGCATAACCAAGCGTACGAAGCGGTTCATCGGTGATAATCAGAATCCTTTCGGATTGTTTCGTTCCCATGCAATCACGAATGGCGATCTGGGAGGCAGAGTATAATTCATCGGAGATATTCATTGTTATGCCTTAATAGTTTCTAAACCGTGTGCTTTAGGTCCGGTCTCTTGCCGGCGTAAAAGATAGGCGAACACAAACCCGATAAATCCAAGGGACGAGAAGATCCACATCCCGAGCGAATATCCACCGGGATTTGTCGCGCTGGCAGCAGAAAAATCATTCGCCCATCCAACAAGAAAGTTGAATCCGGCAAGACCGATATTTTGGATCAACGTCATTAACCCATACGCTGTACCGAGTTTTTTTTCTTCAACAAGGTAACTGACGGAGGGCCACATGATTCCGGGAATAAGTGAAAATGCAATTCCCATCATTGCCATTGGAACATATAACGAAATATGAGTATAAGCCATCATTAAATAGACCGGAACAAGTAGGATAGACCCGAACATCATAAAGAGAGAACGCTTTCCAATTTTATCGACCATCAACCCAAATAATGGAGTGGCGATCATCGCAAAGAGTGTGAGCATGCTGGAAAGGAATCCTCCCAGTTCACGTGAAGTGCCGTGTGCTTCCATGAAAAATTTTACAGCAAATGTTTGGAATGGGAAGATCGCCGAATAGAATGTGATACACAATGCCACGATGTACCAATACGAAACACCGAATTTAAAAATATCAGAGAAAACTACTTTATCTGTCGATCCTGCATTACTCATCTGATATTTATTTTCGGCGTTTGACTCTAGAATCCAATAGAGAATCGCTCCCACAACACAAACCACTCCGAACACAACGGAGATCATCAGCGCTGCCTGCCAGTGTTCATAATATTTCGATGCCCACGAAGGAGAATTCAAGGCAGCAAACGAACCGAGCCGTGCAATGGTAAGATTGATCCCGAAAGCAAAACTCAACTCTTTTCCTTTGAACCATTTTGCAATTGCCGTTGTCACTGC
>DMPG01000082.1:23326-27930 GCA_003456055.1 Bacteroidota bacterium
GCACCAAGCAAACACAGCACAGCAAAGATCAGTGTCGACTTTTTAGTTCCAAGGCGGTCGATAATAAATCCGCCAATGAGGACCATAATAATATTCGGCAGACTGTAAATTCCCTGCAGCAGACCTATATCAGAATCTGTAAAATGCAATTGAGTAACAAGAACATCAGCAAGCGGACTTATCGCATCATAAATATAATAGTTTCCAAACATCGCAAGACTGATGAGAATAAGAACCAGCCAGCGATATGCCCGCGGAGGGGGCGGAAGAGCTGTTGTTTGTTCAATCATAATAGTTAGGAGAAATGATTAAAATAAGATGTACAAAAGGTATCGTTTCGTTTCATTATTTACAACTTCATATTTCCAAAACCGCTCTTCGTTCTTCGATAATTTTGAGATACTTTATCTTCATTGCAGAAGAAAGAAAACTGATATCTATTAAATCTGTCCACTGAGGAATTATTTCGTGAAAGTCTTCAAGGATCGATTCAACAACTTTTGGCTGCAAACTGAGCCGCTCTTTCCCAAAATACTCTGTAAATATTTTTCTCGTAAAGTTCTTATTTTTTCCTGAAAGAGGAAGTGCTAATTCTTCCTGTGCATTTCCAATGGCAATAGTGGAATTCAACAAATCATAAGCGGGAGATAGTTCTATTTTCGACTCCCTGTTAATGATCGAGAAATTTTTAAGATGCATATCTTCGTTGCCAATAAGATAACTGAACAGCGTTAATCGAAAGAGTTTCACTTTTTCGATAACTGGAAACGTGCAAAACTCTTCGATCAATTTGGCAACATTTTCCATGCTCGATCGGTATTTTGTTTCTCTGGTATTTCCGGAAAGCTGGGCAAAATCTTCCACTGCACGTTTTTGTTTTTTACCAATCCGGTCAAATCGTTTGATAAAATATGTCAGTGAATTATCTTTTGAATAGATCAATCCATGCAAAGGCGTTTCAATTCCAACCATTGCAGCCAATCTCATCGTAACATCTTCGTTTTGCGGCAACTCCGGATAATCTGCACTCTGCGGTTTCATAATATATTCACCACCGCTGTCTACAATTTCAAATGATGATTCTTTGAAATTCAGTTTTGTACTAACCTTCGGTTGAACTCCCTGAATGGACATTTTGCCTGCACGTTTTATTGCTTCCATCCTCTGTTCTTCAGAACTGAAAGGAAAATTGTTTAAAACCGTCAATCGTCTTGAAAGTTTCTTTATTCCTTCCTTGGAATATAGTTCGCTATCGCTAATTTCATTATATGTAATCGGACATCTTTTCATTACACAATTTCCTCTACCGTTACTGCTCCAACCATATCCCCGCCCACCGCCATCAACTGACCGAAGTAATCATTCCGATCTATTTTTTTTTGACGTAATAATGCCTCTAATTGAATACCTTCCGGAAGAAGACCATCAAAGAACGGAGGAAATGTCTCAAATAAAAATTTCCTGCCTTTAACAGGCATCGTCAACGAAATTGGCAGTCCTGTATATTCCTCGCGGTATTCAAATTCGAATTTTTTATTCGACTCCAATTCACAAAAAAATCCTGCTTCGCCGCCATTCACAAATACTTTTGCCTTACGCATCAGATTTGTTCTCCCCGCAAAACTCTTTCATTAATTGACTTTCAAAAACGATGGTAACATTTAACACTTTTAGAATTTTTGTTATAGTATTCCATTGAACAGTCTCTTTTCCTTTTTCAAGATCAAGAATAACTGTTTTCCCCACACCTGCAAATGTTGCAAGTTGTAATTGCGTTAATCCACTTTTTTTTCTGTGGAATTGGATAATTTTTCCTATAATATTTTTTGACTTCATAATTCACCGAATATTTTAATTATTATACCGCTTTAGCAGTAAAAAAACAATGAATTAGTGAATTTTTAATCTTTTTAAACAAAATAAATGATAAATACTGCTATGGCGGTAATTTACGATGATATGTAGTAAAAATTGTTGAAAGGAATAAAATTAAACGAAAAATACCGCCGAAGCGGTATTTTTCGTTCTGTAGGATATACTTCCAATTTTTTTAGTTGACGTTTTTTAATATCTCTAGAGTGAACTTCCAGAATTTATCCACAGTGTCGATGTGAATCTTTTCATCAGGCGAGTGAACTCCTTCAAGTGTAGGTCCATAAGAAACCATATCCATTCCAGGATATTTCTCGCCGATAATTCCGCATTCCAATCCGGCGTGAATTGCTTTTACCAAAGCATCTTTGCCGTACAGATTTTTATACGATTGTTTTGCGATCGCAAGAATCTTTGAATTGAGATTTGGTTTCCAGCCCGGATATCCTTCTGTCTGTACTATCTTTGCTCCGCCAAGAATGAAAATAGATGCCATTGTTTGAAGTGCTTCTACTATTTCAGATGCAACGGAACTTCGCTGACTGGTGATCATTTCAATTGTATTCTTTTCCGTTTTAATGATCGCAACATTTGTTGATGTTTCAACAAGTTCCTTAATATCGGCACTCATCTTTAGAACGCCATGGGGCAGGGCAGAGATTGTTTGATAGAGTGATGCTTGAAGATCTTTCTTCACCACTTTCGCTTTTTTGATCTCAACATTTTCTGTTACGATCTGCAGATCAGGTTCTACGGAAGAAAGTTCTGCTTTGATCGTTTCATTCCATTGTGCAACGATGGAAACAGCTTTCTTAACATCTTTTTTTGGAACAAATACCACTGCTTCTGCTTCGCGTGGGATTGCATTGCTCTTATTTCCACCCTCGATCATCGAAAGACGCGATCCAACTTTATCAAGCGCTATCAAAACACGATTGATGATCTTGATCGAATTGCCGCGTCCTTTATCGATCTCTAATCCTGAATGACCCCCTTTCAATCCTTTGACAATGATCTTCAAAGCAACGGTTCCTTTCGGTGCACTATCCGTTTTTAACTTCCATGTTCCGATCGTGTTGCGGCCTCCTGAACATCCGACATACAATGAACCTTCTTCTTCGGAATCAAGATTCATCAATATTTTGCTTTCAAGAAAGCCCGGCTTAAGATTGTTTGCACCGGTCAATCCTGTTTCTTCATCAACGGTGAACAAAAGTTCGAGCGGTCCATGCACAAGTGATTTATCTTCCATAATGGCAAGATACGTTGCAACCGCAACTCCGTTGTCAGCGCCGAGCGTTGTACCGTTCGCCATCAACATATTTCCTTTGCGAACAAGTTCGATCGGATCTTTTTCAAAATTGTGAACTTTGTCCTTGTTCTTTTCCGGCACCATATCAAGATGTCCCTGCAGACATAATAACGGTGCATTCTCTTTTCCTTTTGATGCTGGAACTTTTACAACAACGTTCATGAATTTGTCTTGTTTTGACGCAAGACCAAATTGTTTTGCAACGCCTATGACATATGCAGAGATCGCTTTTTCATTTTTTGATCCGCGCGGAATTTTACTGATCTCAGCAAAATATTTCCACAATAGCTCTGGTTGTAACCCTTTAATTGCTTCAGACATGATACACCTCGTTATTCAAAATAATTATAGGTGGATGGAATTTGTTGATTCCGTTCTTTCAATCAAAAGAAGATCACCCCGTTCCAGATGATTGAGATATTTATTGATGCGTGCATCAACAGGTTCAACCGAGTCGCCAAATTTTGCTTTCAATGATTCGGCGATCGTCGATATTGAAGTGGCACCATCACATTGCTGCCAGATCAGGCTCCCAATTTCGTCCAGTTTGATTCGAAAGAATGGTTTTGCTAAATGCGGCAGTATCCATTTGACTAGGAATGGATTTTTAAATTTGGGAACAAGGACAACGACTTTTCCTTCTTCAGTTGTTTCCCATTTCGCATTTCGAAGCGGTGTCAATTCCCACAGGTTTACTTCTTTTGTTTCTTGCTTTTTCAAACTATTNNAAAAAAGATCCGCAAACAAATTCTGACGAATTAAATAATCTATTAATTCTTTCTGAAAATAAAAAATGTCAGACACCTTAATCAATGCACATAAGGTGTCTGACATCATTTCTTTACATCATTGCACTTGGCGGTGCCGGTTCATCCGGTCGTCCTGCATTTTTAACAGGGATCATGACTAACACATAACCAACAATAAGAAACACTGCCAAACTTCCAAGGAACGACGGTTCTGCAAAAATCTTCGGTGTCTCAACATCCCAGAACGCCATTGCTGCAAAGACAAGACCGACGAGAGCTTCACCAGCGATCAATCCTGCAGCGATCAGTGTTCCATTGTTTTCCACACGGATTTTTTGAGCATCATTGAATTTTCGTGAGACAACCATTTTGTCAACGATACCTTTGATGAGTCCGCCGATAAAAATTGCAAAGGTTGTTTCCAACGGAAGATACATACCAACGCAAATAAGCATCGGACTCTTTACTTGGACAAGAATAAAACTAATCGCCATCAAAATTCCGACGATGATCAGCGGCCACGCCATTTGCCCGCCAACAATACCTTGTGAAACGAGTGCCATTAAACTTGCTTGAGGAGCCGGTAATGCACTTCCACCAAGACCCATTCCACCCATTTTTAAATCGCCTTCGTGCAGAACGATGATCGGAAATATCATAACAGCAGCGGA
>DMPG01000268.1 GCA_003456055.1 Bacteroidota bacterium
GACACCAAGCGGAATATATCGCAGCTCATTTTTTTCACCTGCTGTTTTTATCAGGGGCTGAGGTGCAGCAAGTCGTAGCATTTCCCTTCCGTAAAATTCCAGAAAATCGATCGCTTCTGCAGTATCAGCATCTGCTTCAGCCCATGATTTTCCCACTTCATAAGTAAGCATTGCGCAATATTCGAATTTTCGTTTTCGCATCAACGCAGCTGCTTTGAAGATATAGTCCGCACGTTTTTTTGCCGGAACAGTTTTCCACGTTTCAAATACTTTCGAGGCTGTTTCAACAGCTTTCACCGCAAGATCGACATTCGCTTTTTGATGAACGCCGATCACTTCGGTTGGTTTACTGGGATTGTACGAATACAATTTTTCCGTTGTTGTTATTCTCTCTCCGCCGATCACGATCGGATGTTCCTGGCCAAGTTCAGCGCGAACTTTCGCAAGAGCTTTTTCCATCGCTTTTTTGTTCGCCGGTTTTGTGAAGTCTGTGAATGGTTCGTTCTTAAATTTGGTTGGCATAAATACTCCGTAGTTTTTAGAGACTTGCCAAGTTCTTGAAACTTGGCAAGTCTTAGTAAATAATTTTATGGAAAAAGATACGATTTTTTCGGCGGGGAAAAAACTGGTTTTTTAGCGTTAAACTCTTATTGTTTTCTATTTAAGGCTCTAAAAATGGCATCATGTACTGCCGGACGTACCCTNNACACGTGAGATCTTTAAATTATTTCGTGTTGGATATACTCTGTTTGTAAGGAAAATAATGATCGTATTTTTTGTCGGATCAACGACGACCGATGTTCCTGTAAAGCCTGTGTGAATGAACGATGTCGGTGCGGCAAACTGACCAGTAAATGACCTCCCAACATCGCGTGTATCCCACCCGATGGCGCGACTGCTCTTTGGCGACTGCTGTTTTATGAAAGCAGCAATCGTTGTAGAATCGAGATAACGTTTTCCGTTATACATACCGTAATTCAATTCCATTTGCAGGATCTTTACAAGATCGGATGCAGTTGAAAATAAACCGGCGTGTCCGGAAATTCCGCCAAGTGTTGCTGCATTCTCATCATGAACACGTCCACGCACCGGTGTAAATGTTTTTCTCCAAAGTGAATCGACTTCAGTCGGCACAAGCCGTTTCCATAATTCAGCTGATGGATTATACATTGTATTCTTCATTCCCAACGGCTTGAAGAATACCGAATCGACATAATTTGCAAGCGTTGTTTTGGTTACTCTCTCAACAATTTTTCCTGTTGTGATCAATCCTAAGTCACTGTATAACGTAGAGTCACCTGTAGGATAGATCAACGGTGCTGCGAAGATCGAATCCAAAACACATTTCGGAGTATCGCAGAATTCATAATATTTTCTCCACGCCTGCAGTCCGCTGTTATGGACAAGGAGATTGTAAATGGTAACGTTCTCTTTTCCATTTTGTCCAAACGCGGGGAAATATTTGACGATCTTATCATCCAATGAGATCTTCTTCTCTTCAACCAATCTCATCACGGCGCTGGTCGTAGAGATTACTTTTGTTACCGAAGCAAGATCGAAGATCGCTTCAGTTGTCATCTTCTCTGAAGTAGAATCGTATAAAAATCTGCCGTATGCTTTTTCATGAGCAATCACTCCGTTTCGCGCGACAAGCAACACCGCACCGGGGAATGCTGAATCTGCGATCGCTTTTTCAATGATCGGATCGACAAGTGCCAAAGACTCTGCTTCAAATCCCGCCTCACCCGGAGAACCGCTTCGTATCGCAATTGCTTTATATTCACTACCTTGTCCGAATCGGAATCTGCCCGGAATTGTGATCGGTAGTTTTCCAAGTGCAGGCTGTTCTCCAAAGATCACCTCTGCCGCAGCATCAAGGGATGGTTTGCTTGAATTATAAGTGACAACATAAGCGTTGACGGATGGAAAATCCATTGCTATATACGGATTGCCCGTAGAAATTGCGACGATCGGTTTTTTTAATGCAGCGATCTCATTCATCAGATCGGATATTTTTTTTGGAAGTCTTCCGGTCATCGCTTCCGAACGGATATAGAACATAAATTGACAGACGATCATATCGGCGGACTTTGCCTTTTTCAAAACATCATCAAACTCCATTTGATTGCTTCGCGGATCGATGCGAATCAATTCCATTCGTTTGCGGCTGAAGAGTTCTTCGTGCAGTTCTTTTGCATCTTCGGGTTCTTCCGTATCCGAAAAAACAATGTCGATAATCTTTTTCCCGTTCAGATTTCGCAGCGGTAATAATCCATCCTCATTTCCCAGTACGGTAATGGATTTGCGCGCTATTTCTTGTGCTAATTCTTTGTGGGAATTTTTTGAGACCACTTCGGAAACTGCATTCACATCGACAAGGCTGTTGTTATCAAGTCCGCACCATTCTTTATACTGCAGAATTTTTCTTACCGATTGATCGATCCGTTGTTCTGAGATCTCTCCGCGCTTCACCGCTTCGACCAATGAATCGATCGCTTCATCGGTATTGGGAGACATTACAATCATATCCGATCCTGCTTTTACTGTACGCACTGCCGCTTGACCGGGAGAGAATATTTTTGTAACACCCCTCATCGCAAGCGCATCGGTAACGATCAATCCGCCGAACTTCATTTCATCTTTGAGCAGTTTGGTCACAACATTTCCGGATGCCGTTGAAGGAATAGCATTGGTGTCATCAAACGCTGTTGCATGGATATGTGAGATCATCACACTCATCACTCCGCCGTTGATCGCATCTTTAAATGGAACAAGTTCAACGCTGTCAAATCGTGCACGCGAAAAATTGACCGACGGCAGATCGAGATGTGTGTCTGTATCCGTATCGCCATGCCCCGGAAAATGTTTGGCTGTNNTTCTTCCTGTGATCCGCGGATGAATGCTCGCGCAAGATCGCTTACCAATTTTGGGTCCTCACCAAACGAACGGGTATTAATGACAGGATTCTTTGGATTATTATTGACATCCACCGATGGCGAATAATTTTGATGAATTCCGAGCGCTTTCGCTTCGCGGGCAATTGCTTTTCCCATTTTGTATGCAAGATTTGTGTCGCGGGTAGCACCAAGTGCCATTGCCCTCGGGAATGTGGTTGCTTCTTGAATGCGCATTCCGGCACCCCATTCAAAATCAGCCGTCATTAAAAGAGGAATTTTTGAAATGAGCTGCAGTTTGTTTGCATTCACAGGAAAACCATACGCATTACCAGTAGAGAAATAGAATCCGCCGACCCCAACTTCTTGAGCAAATCTAATATTATCCTGCAGTTGTTTCGTGTCATTTGAAAGATATCCGGCTCTTGTCCAGATG
>DMPG01000277.1 GCA_003456055.1 Bacteroidota bacterium
CAATCTCTACCTGAAGTTTACGGGTGGTTCGGGCTACTTATTCAATATAAATTGGTTCAAATTTAATAAGACGGTAAGTAGTGTTCAGGAAATAACGGTGCCTTCTGAGACTGGGTTGATGCAGAATTATCCCAATCCATTCAATCCAATAACTACCATTCAATTTTCTGTTCCCGACAACGGTAAAAACGAGCTTGTCACTTTAATAATTTATGATATGCTTGGACGCGAGGTAACAACCGTAACCAACGGTAAGAAAGAGTCGGGTATATATACCGTTCAATGGAACGCCTCTGGGCTTTCGAGTGGAATTTATTTCTATACTTTGCGAGGAGGAGAGTTCATCAACACGAAGAAATTAACGCTATTAAAATAGCAATGTCATTGTCATTGGCTTTTATGAGACTACTCAATGATGTAGTTGTATTTATGTTCAATCAATTGAATATTTAAAACATTAACAATTAAGACATTTTTTTAATTCACAATCAAGTTTATATCGATAGCAAAAGTATTCACTCAACATAATCAATTCATAAAAAAAATTTGGTTGCTTTCATACGAACATTCAGTATATTTGGGTAAATCTACTGGATAAATAATCCTCTTGCAAATCTAACAAACCACTAAATCTTAAACCTAACATAAGGAGTTATCATGAAAAGATCCTTATTACTATTTTGCGCGTTGTTGGGATTGATATTGATCTCTTCAACAACCTACGCACAAAGTGTAATACCATCAAAATGGCTCGTGCCTGCAACAAAGTCATGGTTTGGCAATGCATCAAATAATGTTCGAGGTATGGCCTACAACCCGGTAACGAATCACGTTTTGATCCCATCACGTGAACCAAATATTAACGCAGTCATCATTCTTGATGGAAATACAGGTGATTCTATCGGTGCTCTTAATATGACAGGAATAACCGGCGGACTATTTCCTTTTAACAGAATTGCAGTATCTGAAGATGGACGTATCTATACTGCAAATCTGCAAACGACAGTTACAAAAGCGGCACCAGTAAAAATTTATACATGGACAAATGAAAGTGCTGTGCCTACGGTGGCGTTTTCTGACTCTATTCAAGGCCCACGAATCGGCGATGCATTGGCAGTTGTCGGTTCCGGTCAGGAAACATATGTTTATGTATCAGGCAACGCAACTCCCGGTCCGGTCCATATCTTTAAACGATCAGGGGATTCACTTCTTATTCGTAAAAGTTTCGTTCCAACCGGTTGGGCTGCGGGTGTTCTCGGATTTGGTCCACTCACCAATGGTTTAGGAACAATGTGGCTCAACACCTCCGGCAAGCCAGCGATAAAGTATGATACAACAGGCAGTCCTATTGATACTATCACAACAGGAATTGTTTCCTCCGGTGCGAGTACCGCTCATTATTTTGAGTATGGAGGCCGAAAATTTGTTGCAATGTATTCAGGCAATACAACTCCTTCGGTATTTCGTATCGTAGATGTTACAACCAGCGGCTCATTAAATAACTTTGTTGTAGCAATTACTGCACCATTGGGAACCAGTACAAATACTAACGGTACCGGAGAAGTAATTTACTCTCCCGCAGATTCTTCTCTGTATGTTTTTGCAACTAACAACTCTGTTGGTAAATATAGTGTTCCACTTTCCACTCCGGGTGTGACATTCAACAGCCGTTTACCATATATACCGAACGCCGGCGAAAATGACACAGTATATTTCAATTTATTGACGATGAAATCGATCGGCAGTGCACAACTAGCGTACTATGGATTTAAAACCACTGGGAGTGATCAGGGTGGTGTTGACTCTGCATTAGCTACGCTTACACAATTTAGCGGACGTGTATACCAATCCATCATTCCGGGTTCTGTTAACAGAGATGGAAGAAGAATAGCTTTCAGTGCTAACGTAACTGATGCTGCGGGAGCAAAAGCAACAGTATCTGTTCCCGGATATTTTGCCGGTATTACAAAACTTGGATTCATCGGTGGTCCGCGTGATATCGATACAGCAGGTGTGATGCTCTACAGCGGATATGGAATTCGCATAAAGGGTGTTTGTGTATTTGAAGATAGCGTCATCGCTGCTCCTACTTCACGTATGGATATTGCTCTTCAGGATTCACTCGGTGGTATGGATGTGATCGATTTCACGGTACCATTCCCCATAAGAGTTATTAGAGGAAACAGCTACACAATGGAAGGAGTGATGAGCCATTATAATTCAAGAATCCAATTAGCTTCTCCGATTAATGGCAAGAACATTGTCGCAACTGACAATGGACCGGCTCAATTGCCCGCACCAAAATTGATCACAATACGTGATCTTGCTTTTGATCGTCAAGGAGAACAGCTTGAGAATTCGCTCATACAGTTAAACAATGTTCGTTTGACTCCAGGTTCTTTGGCTTGGCCCGGTGCTGCAGGAGCAGGTACCAATCTCACCATTACCGATAACGGAGTTGATTCGATCACAATGAGAATTCCTGCAAAAACAAATCTTAATGGATTTGTTCCACCTCAAACATTCAGTGTTGTTGGCGTTGCGGGACAATTCAGCTCTGGTTCGAAGAAGATCGGGTATCAATTGATCCCCCGGGATCCGAATGATATTTTAATAGCCCCGTCACTACCATTAAACTTTGAAGCGGGAAATGTTGACTACANNTAATAGCCCCGACACTACCATTAAATTTCGAAGCAAACAATGTTAATTACACATTTACCAATTTTAGCGGTGCAACTGCAACAAGGATTCCAAATCCGCAGAAAAATGGTCTTGATACCAGCAATTTTGTTGTTAAGATGGTGAAAGGCGCCGGAGATCCATGGGCTGGTTCGTACCTCTCACTGGATAAACCGATCGATTTCAAAGGAACCAAACTGTTTAAGGTAAAAGTATTTATGCCAAAGGTTGGCGCAAAACTTCTCTTGAAAGTTGAGAACCAAACAAACGGCGCCATCAATATGGAAAAAGATGCAATTGCAACAGTTGCTAATGCCTGGCAGGAACTCTATTATGATTTCAGCGGCATCGATACCAGCAAACAATATCAAAAAGTTGTTTTAATTTGTGATTTGGGTACAGTTGGTGATGGTTCTGCAAACTTTACCTACTTAATAGATGATATTCAACAGTATGTAGCTCCGATAACAAGAAAAATCGTTGGATTAAAGAACTCAAAAATGACTGTTGGTATAACTAATGTTGGTCATATTGGTGCATTGAATGATTATCAGGATACTCTCGGATTCATGTTCAACAGTATTAACACGTTATACGAGGGATCATTGATCATGGGTAATGCAAAAAATCGCGTACCGAATGCTGCACGGTTTAATGCTGCACCAAGTTGGAATCCTGGTTTCCGTCATCGTTCTCCAATTATGATAACAAAAGATGGATCAACCACCGAAACAATGGCTACGTTTGATGATTCAACGTATGCAAATCCATTAGGTATCATAATCAATCAACATACGGCAATCGATACGGCTGCCGGTAAAGAAGGATATCTGTTATTAGGATATGATGTCATTAACAAATCCGGCGCAACGATCAACAATTTCCTCATCGGATCGTTCTTTGATTTCGATTTGACAGCTGCAGGTGATGTTGATCGCGGTGGAATTTTGAAAGATTCCACAAATACAATACCGGGTGTCAATGGCGGTGTTCCGTTCAAGATCAATCTTGCGTATATGTATAACGGTACAACATTTGTGGGACTAGTTCCGCTGACACAAACAGTGTTTGCCGGTGGACGAATTGCAATTGGTCCGAATGAAGTCTATGGCGGTAAAATGGTAGACAGCAATAAGTATCAATATATTTCCACATTCCGCGCAACCAATACCTTTACCGATGGCGGTGCTGCGAATGATTTGAGTATTTTTGGATCAGTTGGACCGTATACCATTGCTGCAAACGATACCACACATGGAGCATTTGGATTGGTTGTAGGGTCATCATTGATCGAATTATTGAACAATGCTCGCGCTGCACAAAAAGCGGCGGTTCAAGAATACGGTATAACACTTCAGATTCTGACAGGTGTTGAAGGCGAAAAATCTAATTTACCGACCTCCTATGCACTTGATCAAAACTATCCAAACCCATTCAATCCATCAACCACCATTCGTTTTGCATTGCCAAGCAATTCATTGACGAAGTTGGTTGTGTATGATGTGTTGGGAAGAGAAGTGAGAACATTGATCAACAATAACACAGAAGCTGGTTATCATGAGATAGTGTGGAACGGCCGAAATAATTTAGGTTCACAGGTCGCTTCAGGTATGTATATCTATCGCATTGAATCAGGCTCATTCATCTCTACCAAGAAGATGATGTTGTTGAAATAATACTGTTATATGCTATTCTAATAGCCACCGAGATGCAAATTTCGGTGGCTATTTTTTCTTTAAATCGTCGGACATTTTTTGCATATGCTATAAAAAAGTCGGTTTGTAAAAAGATATTTTTATCATTCAGATAGTTTTTAATTGTCAGAGCAAGGATCATCACAACATTCTTTAAAAAAAGGAGTATATTTTTCTCAACTGGAATATGGCGGAAGCGTGCAGCGGGGGAAAATATTATTGATCAGATAATGGACATCCCTAAAAAAATAATGCTGCTCCTGATTTGTTTTCTGTTCAGTT
>DMPG01000117.1 GCA_003456055.1 Bacteroidota bacterium
TCAATATACAAACCAGCACCAATAATAGGCGAATCTCCTACACGACCAGGAATTTTATATGATAATCCGCTTGTTGTCGTTACACCCGAAATATTTCCTTTCAGATCTTTGGCAATACAATTGATAGTTCCGTATGTTTGCATCACATCAGAAAAATTAGAACCAATATTTTTGTCTTCAACAGTATGCTGCGGTAAATAATCATCTTCTGTTGAAAGGTTCTCTTTCCATTTAACCCACATTTCACGAGCGTTGTCAGTTAAAAGATTTTCTTCTTTGAATCCATGCATACGTGCAAATCTTAATGCTCCTTCTCCAACAAGAAGAACATGATCAGTTCTCTCCATAATCATCTTTGCAACTTTTGAAGGATTTTTAATATTTCGTAGTGATGCAACTCCACCAGCACGGTGTGTTGGACCATGCATTACGCATGAATCAAGTTCAACGATCCCCTCTNNTCATTCGGAAGTCCTCCGTAACCGACAGTCATATCGTTTGGATCATTTTCAACTATGTTCACTCCGGAAATGACAGCATCGAGAGCATCATTTCCTTGTTGTATCATTTCCATTGCTTTTGCCGTTGCCACTAGTCCATTTCCGCTTGAAATAACAACCGCTTTGCGAATTTCAGTGTTTTTACTTTGTGCTGAATGAATTTGTGGAATCGAAGAAATTGCCATTCCGGAAAGTAATGTTGTTGACAAAAACTTTCGGCGATTACAATGCGACATAAACCCACCTTCCAATAATTTTCTGTTGATTGAAAAATAAGTCTTACCGTTGAAATTAGCAATGCAAAACTATAATAAAAAAGGATGCCGAGGCATCCTTTTTAACTTCCATGATATTAAATGGTACTANNACAATAAAAAAAAGGATGCCGAGGCATCCTTTTTTTTATTTGATGATACTAATTGGTCTTATTTTATTAATAACATTTTTTTGATGTCAGTGAAAGAACCTGAAGAAATGCGGTAATAATACATTCCACTAGACAATTTAGAAGCATCAAACTGCACTTGATAAAATCCGGGTTGATGTTCTGAGTTAACTAATGTTGCAATCTCTTTACCAATAACATCATAAACTTTCAAANNTAAATGGATTTGGATAGTTTTGTTTTAATGAGAATTCATTTGGTAGCAAAACTGTCTCTTCATTTACTCCAACAGTTAACTGATTTGTTAATATTTCAATATCATCTATGTACGCTCCGTCTTTTTCGGCTGAAGGACTTGTTATAAATCGGAAACGAACTTTTACATTTGCGTTACCTGCTCCGACAAATGAAGGAAGTGCGAATTCTTCTTTGGTGAACGTAAAGGAGTTATTGGTTACTTTTTTTAATATTGTCCATTGAACATCATTGTTAGAAATTTCAATAAACAATGTATCGGTAGGATCAATAGCATTCCGGCGATAGAGTCTTAATACTGCTGAAGTGAATGGAGTAAGGTCATATCCGGTATTTAAGACAGCCGTACGTGCTTGATTTGGTTTGTATACAGAGTCTGGACTATCGGCGAGTGAATACTTGCCCGCATTTTTAAATTGTGTAGTGTAACCCCACAATCCTAAATTCCATTTTCCAGAAACTGGATTCTCAAAATCGTCAACAATTTCTTTTCCAATAATAAATTGCTTCTTTCCGGTGAGAGGATATCGTGCAGTATTCTTTCCAACAGCAATGTCATTGATCGTTGCATAATATGTAATAACATCTCCGGAACTTAATTTTGATCCCGGAATTATTGTCGCAGTATACTTGTTTGATGCTACTTTCTGAAATGATACGGATTGTTCTGCACCATTATTTACGGAATATTTGATAACGGCGCTGGATGAATCAATCCCTAAATTGTCCGTTGCCTGAAGCGAAAATATGTATGGTCCCTGAACTTTTATAGAATTTTGAATTGTATCGGTTACAGTAACAATTGGAAGTATAATATCCGGACCGACATTGAATTTTGAAATAAGAAACGGTAAAAATCCTTTTGTTGATTTCGCGAGTACAAAATATTGCATTTCCTTTGTTATGGTTTGAGCAGGAATAGCTGCTGAATATTTTCCTGATGACAATGTCATTGCAACTTTGTTAAATGGTAAACTTCCATCGGTATCCCAATAGAGTGATGCGTCGAGAATGGGGCTACTTGATGTTATTGTTGCTGAGACAGGAAACGGACTGGTAGATTCTGAGTTTGCTAATTTGTCCACCGAAAGATTATACTCGAACATCCATTTCAACATTCGTTCCATGACGGTAATCCGTTTAACAGAATCAGTGATCGATTCGAAACCGCCAAAACTAAAAAATGCGAGCTTATAATTTTTGTTATATAAAATTGCACCACCTTTTCCACTAAAACCGCCTCCTGAATATTTAAATGAGAATGTTGAACCCCCAAGTGTATCAATAACATCTGGAAATTGCTGCGTAGATGAGCGTTCTTTCTGATTTCGTGAAATTGTCAGATCACTACCGATAGAATCGTTAATGACACCGGTAAGACCATTAAATGCTGCATCGTCACCTAAATATTTTGATCTTAAATATTTTTCAAAAAAAGTTTTGGAAGCTCCTGCTGACTCAATATATTCATTACCAGTTGGATCTGCCAAATCCCATCCGATATCCTGTCCGGATAAGAAAAATTTTCCGCCACCATCAAGATAAGAGGAGATTGATGAGCGATCTGATGAATCAAGTGAAGGGAATGCCCATTCACACGACCAAATAACTGCTTGATAGTTTTGTAATATGCTTGCTGACGGTGTTCCTTGTTTAGCGTGATCCCAAACATCGTACACTGTTCCCAGTGATGTTAATGCGCTTGAATAATAATTTTCAACATTAACAGTACCGTCGTCATCATCTACCAACAATAACCGAGAACCCAAAGCAATATTAAATGAAAATTGCTGAGAATAACCTCCTGTAGCAGTGAATGTTACTGTAAATGGAATTACTTGTGGAATCGCATCTGCGCTAATAGAAATTCCAAATTCATCGTTATAACTGCCACGCTTGGAACTATCTATTTTCGATATTCCGTACAGCAATCCATAATTGGAAGAAGATTTTGTAACATTGGTGGTCCAATGCGAAGTGGCTAACGTTGCGGTTAAATTTTGAGCATCTCCCCAGTCATTTCGGACAATCACATTGATCTTTGCATTCTCTCCCGGTTCTAAAATTCCGTTTCCATTACCACCTGTTGCATCATTAACTTTGTAATCAATAAATACTAGTTTTGGAGATGCTGCAGCTGGAGTTTCAGAAAGAGCTCTTAACGCATTGATACGTCCATATCCCATTTTTCCTTTATTAGCTGCTGCCAAACTTGCTTCAATATTGTCTGCAGTACCGGTAATTTGAAACATAATTTGAACGGGTGTCCAGCTTTTGTTTTTAGATTTTATCAAACCTGCTAATGAAGCTACAAATGGGCCAGCCATTGAAGTTCCTTGAAACTCTTCATACGGAGAAGCATAGAGTGTTGATGGGGTTGGAACGGTACTTAAAAATCCATGTAAATTACCAGAACTAAAATCTCCACCCGGTGCGGAAATATCAACCGCTTTGTTGAAGGAAGAATAACTCGCTTTGTTATCCGCACTATTTGTCGCAGCAACAGAAAGTGCTTCAGGAAGTGCTCCAACAGCTCCTGCTACATCAGTGTTTGAGTTACCGGCAGAATTGCAAACAACTACACCGTTTCTATATGCATACTTTGCACCTTCTGCAGCAACTGCATCGGTACCGAAACTTAAACTTGCAACACTTGCACCGTTATTAGCTGCATAAACAAAAGCTTTTGCCATACTGCTTGTATATCCTGTGCCTAATCCGGCTGCGGTATGCCAACCAATTCGAATTGGCATAATTTTACATCCGCTTCCTAATGAAGCAATTCCAACTCCATTATTTGATATACCAGCAGCAATTCCGGCGCAATGAGTTCCATGTCCGTTAAAATCCATAGGATTATTATCTTCTTGAAGACTATCTTCACCAGGATACACTCCAACTCCTGAAACATTGACAAAATCCCAACCGCGTGTATCATCGACAAATCCGTTACCGTCATCATCAATTCCGTTTCCTGAAATTTCATTTTTATTATTCCAAATGGAAGCCGCTAGATCCGGATGATCCCAATCAACACCAGTATCAATTATTGCAATCACAACTGTTGAATCTCCTTTTTGAATGTCCCACGCTTGTTCTGCTTTTACAATTCCAAGCGGATATACCTGTCCATACAATGGATCGTTCGGAACAAAATCGGCATACATTAAATAATCCGGTTGTGCATATTCAACCATAGGATTTAGAGCAATTTTTTTTGCCAAAGCTTCTACATCGGTAGGAATTTGAACTCTAAAAGTATAAACTCGTTCCAACTCTTCAACACCAATCATTTTTTTCTTTGAAGTTAGGTTTGTAAACAGTTGCTGTGGTGCATCAATTCTATACATTGATTGCATTTGGTTTACGGAAGAAACTGCATCAATCGTTTGCAAAGAGTTATTGTGTGACTTTAGTTTTACAATAACAACACCAGGTTGATATTGTTTTTGTTGTTCATTTTGTTCTTGCTTTCTCGCAAACAGTAAAGACGAAATCAAAAGAACACTAATAAAAACAATTGATACATTTTTCATTGTAGCTCCTTAAAAATGAATAATGATGGTAACAAAGTTTCTGTTTTAATATAAAAAGGTCGGAATTAAATGCAAAGAAGTATTTTTATTTGGAATAATGATCCTTTTCTTAATAATTACTTAGTATTCCTAAGAGTAATAAATTGTCTGATCCAAGGTAAAACTTATAGACAAAGTAAGAATAAAAATATCAAAAAAAGCCAATTATAACTACCAACGTGGATTTTTATTTCGGTAGAATTATAGGTCGTAGGCAATTCTAAGCAGCGTCGAAAAGTGAACGATTTTTATTTTAAGATTGTATTGAGATGAGCCATATTCAATTTGTGTGAGACATCCGGGATTATTTGCGACGAGAAATTCAGTTTGNNTGAGACATCCGGGATTATTTGCAATGAGAAATTCGGCTTGCGTTTCTTTCACATTGTTCATTTTCCTCTCGAGAATCTTCATCGAATCATCATGTTGAGTTACGTTATAGATACCAGCACTGCCGCAACACCACGAAGCTTCGTTCAGTTCAACAAAATCAATCCCGGGAATTGATTTAATAAGCTCGCGCGGTTCTTTTGATATTTTTTGGGAGTGGATAAGGTGACAAGCATCGTGATATGAAACGCGATGAGAAAATTCTTTTGCTGGTATTTTCATTCCTATTTCGTAAAGGAATTCGGTAATGTCTTTTATTTTTGATGATAATAATGCTGCTTTTTCTGAATACTCAATGTCATCGTGAAGGTAATGTCCATATTCTTTCATCAATGCCCCGCATCCAGCAGAGTCCATAACAATTGCGTCAAGATTGTATTCCAAAAAAGAATCAATATTTTTTTTGGCAAGTTCACGTGCGATATCAAAGTCACCGTAATGTGCCTGCAGAGATCCGCAACAGACCTGTTTTTTTGGAATGATCACTTTACAATCATGATGGAGTAATACTTTTAAGGTATCTTCATGAACATTAGCAAATGCAACATTCATGATACAACCGGAAAGAAAGCCTACTGTATATTTTGGTGTATTGTGTGGTAAAACAACTTCAGGGTAAATTTCATCAAAGAATCGTTCATCAATTCTCGGAGAAAGAGATTGTAGTTTAAATAATTTCGGAGCGAGTTTCTTTATGAGCAATGAATTTTTAAACAATGCTTCAAGCCCGGTTCTTTGATAGATTCGCAACAGTTTGCCGAAATTATCCAGGAGAGATTTCTTCGAAAGAACATTGCGCAGGAAAATCCATTTCATCGATAGTGCAAACACCGATTCTTTTCGTTGAACTCGAATTTGATTTCTGGCAGATTCTACTAACGATCCATACTTCACTCCGGCCGGACACGCTGTTTCACATGCCTGGCAATCCAAACAGAAGTTCATCTCATCGACAAATCCCTGTGTAATATCCAACGTACCTTCAGCTACCGCTTTGATCAGTCGAATTCTGCCGCGTGGAGATGATTTTTCTCTTCCGGTGATCGAGTAGGTTGGACAGACAGGTAGACAAAGACCACAATGCATGCAGTTTGTTAAGACATCGTCACTGGGAATATCGATACCGATAAAATTAGAATTTTCAGTTTTCATTTGTTAGATGTCAAACACTTTTCCGGGATTAAGAATATTGTTCGGATCCAACGCCTTCTTTATTGTCCGCATCGTTTCAATGGCAGTATATCCGGTAACGAGGTGTAGAAATTTCTTCTTAGCAAGTCCGGTACCATGTTCCCCTGTAATTGTTCCGCCGAGTTTTACTGCTTCAATAAATATCTCTTCGTATGCTTTTTCTGCACGGCTTATCTCATTGTGATCACGTTCATCTGTCAAACACGTTGGATGCAAATTACCATCACCTGCGTGACCAAACGTTCCGATCAACACATTATATTTCTTTGAGATCGCTGAGATCTTTTCAAGCATTGTTGCAATCTCGCTGCGAGGAACAGTGATATCTTCCAGGATCGTGGTTGGTCTTGTTCGCGCTAATGCAGAAAATGCTGACCTCCGTGCAGTTTTTAATTTTATTGCCTCCTCAACAGTTTGAGCGATTTTTACATCGATTGCATTATTTTGTTTACAGCATTCTACAACTTTTGCCGCTTCTTCTTCCACAACCACAGAATGTCCATCAACTTCCAACAACAACAATGAATTAATATCTGTTGGTAATCCGATATGTGCAAATTCTTCTACACAACGGATCGTTGTATTATCTAAAAATTCCACGGTGCATGGAATAATTTTTTTTGAAATGATTGCCGAAACTGTTCTACCGGCATCTGTCTGTGTATTAAAATATGCCAGCATTGTTTTACTGGTTTCCGGTTTAGGAATTAATTTAAGCAGGATCTTTGTAAAAACTCCTAACGTTCCTTCAGAGCCAATAAAAAAATCTTTTAGATTATAACCAGCAACATCTTTAACTGATTTTCCCCCGCACATAATTATTTCTCCATTCGGAAGAACAACTTCCAATCCCATAACGTAATTTTTTGTTACTCCATATTTTAATCCACGCAACCCGCCTGAATTTTCCGCAACATTTCCTCCGATCGTACAAATATTCATACTGCCTGGATCAGGTGGATAGAAAAGTCCAATCTCTTCAACCGCTTGATGAAGCTGCGAAGTGATCACTCCCGGTTCAACCCATGCAGTTAAGTTCTCTTGATCGATCTCCAATATTTTGTTCCATTGTGACATATCAAGAATGATGCAATTTGGAACCGGAATCGATCCGCCGCTTAAACCAGTCCCTGCCCCTCTTGGCACAATTGAAAAGCATTCTTTGTTTGCCAACTTGACCAGTTCACCAATTTGTTCTTTTGTGGAAGGACGAACGATTGCTTCTGGCAACTGTGAATGTAACGGTGTACCGTCGTATGAATACGTAATCGCATCTTCTTTCGATGTGAAAAGATTTTCATTGCCAACAATTACAGAAATTGCTGCGAGGATATTTGGAGAAATTGAAGGTTTCATGGAGTTATTTTTGTGCACGCTTATAACGTACCAAATAGAATTGATTTTCGGGAGTTGACACAAAAGTTTTCGGACGATCACCTTCGGTGATATTATAACAAACGAAAAGATAACCACCAGATGATTTATAAATTGCCTTAATTATTTTTCCGCTATTTGGTCCTTCCGTCGCTGCCATATCCACAGCCATTGGTATGGAATATGGAAAATATTTCACCGTCCCTTTATCTATTTTACCGCCAAAGATAGATTCATAATTATCATTTTGAACAACAAGTGTTATTTCGGAAATATATTGTTCGTCAATATGCTGTCCGCCAAGTTGTGCATCTACTGCATTCCAAGATCCATCAAGTTTCATACGGTATATATCCTGTAAAATGAAATTGTTTCATCACCACTTGTTAAGTATATTTATGCGTGTAATTCATAATGAAAGTAACGAAATCACTCTCTAAAATCAATGAATCAGGAGCAGCAATGAAACAACTACAACGACGCTCGTGGGCAGAACCATTTAAAATAAAATCGGTAGAGCCTTTACGAATGACAACACGCGAACAGCGTGAGCAAACGATCAAAGAAGCTGGCTACAATACATTTCTACTGCGATCCCGAGATGTGTACATCGATCTGCTGACCGATAGCGGAACAAATGCAATGAGCGATTATCAATGGGCCGGCATAATGCTTGGTGATGAAGCGTATGCCGGTAGTGAAAACTATTACAATCTCGAAAAAGCAGTTCAAGAATACTATGGATATAAACACCTTGTTCCCACACACCAAGGTCGTGGTGCCGAGAATTTAATATCGCAGATTTTGATTAAAAAAGGTGATTACGTTCCGGGGAATATGTATTTCACAACAACTCGCCTTCATCAAGAACTTGCCGGTGGAAATTTTGTTGATGTGATTGTCGATGAAGCACACGATCCGCAAAATACATTCCCTTTCAAAGGAAATGTTGATCTGCAAAAATATGAGAATTTAATTAAACGAGTGGGTGCAGAAAAAGTTGCATATATCACGATCGGTGCAACGGTGAATATGGCAGGTGGTCAACCGATTTCAATGGAAAATTTACGATCAGTATTTCAACTTTCTCAAAAAAATAAGATCAAGGTTGTATTCGATGCAACACGAGCAATGGAAAATGCATTCTTCATCAAGAAACGTGAAAAAGGATATGAGAATAAAACAATTAAGGAAATTCTTCTCGAAATGTGCTCATATTCAGATGCTGCAACAATGAGTGGAAAAAAAGATCTGCTTGTAAACATCGGAGGATTTCTTGCTTTGAACGATGATGCAATATTTGAAGAAGCACGGAATATGGTTGTTATCTATGAAGGATTGCATACGTATGGTGGTCTTGCCGGACGCGACATGGAAGCGATGGCGCGTGGTATACAAGAAGCCTGTCAGTTCGATCATTTGCAAGCAAGGATTGGACAAGTTGAATATGTTGGAAATAGATTATTAGAATTAGGGGTTCCAATCGTTACACCGATTGGCGGTCATGCAATATTTCTCGATGCCAAAAAATTCTATCCTCAACTGGAACAATTAAAATTCCCAGCTCAATCACTTGCTGCAGAATTATATCTTGAATCAGGAATTCGCGCTATGGAACGAGGAATTGTCTCTGCCGGAAGAAATAAAGAAACCGGCGACCATTATTTCCCAAAATTGGAACTAGTGCGTCTCACCTTCCCGCGTCGAGTATATACTCAAGCACATTGTGATGTTACTGTTGAATCAGTGTATGAAGTGTGGCAGAATCGTGAAAGCGTAAAAGGTTTAAAGATGATCTATGAACCAAAATACCTTCGCTTCTTCCAAGCTCGATTCGAAAAGATTTAAAATAAAAAAAGACCGTCACCTAAATGATGACGGTCTTTTACTTATAAAAACTACCAGCCAAAAAATCCAAACATTATTCCGGCATTTATTGTATACCCACTTACTTTAATTTTTGAAGGAACATTATTGATATCATATTTCTCATCGAGTTTCCACTCCGGTGAAAACATAATAGGATATCCGGCACCAATTCGCAATTGTAGCCACGTCAGTAATGAGTATTCAATATTTATATGCGGGGTGAAAACAACAAATGTTCCATTAAGTTGCCTTGTATAACTCGAAGCTAGCTTTGAAGGATTACCAAAATCAGTCCACAACGTATCCCATGTCTTAAATCCTCCATCATCACGGCGCATTGTTAGATTAACTTCTCCTCCTCCAATAGAAGCACCAAGTGCAATGTCCAATCGATACGCAATTGGCTGAACGTAGTCGACCAAGAAACCTCCATATGAAACATTATACTCAACTTCTTTTCTTAAATTGCCGGCACTAATTGTAGCAACTGTTTTACCTCCTGAAGCACCAAACCCTCCCATACGAATATTTTTTAGAAACATAATATAACCATAACCTTCTCCGCCAATTAAATAAATCGGATCTGTCCCAAGTGCCGGTAATCCGGATAACGTTAAAAATTTATCAATCTCTTTATTGTCAAACATTCCAACAATTGGTGTAACACCACCAGCACCGCCTATCTTTGATCTGTTCCAATATGAACGTGATGTTGAAGAATTATCTTCTTCATCGTCTTTGTCTTGTGATATCAATGGGATTGCAAGAAATAATGATGCTAATATTAAGACGAATTGTTTTTTCATGAGAATCTCCTGAAAGTTTAAAGAAGTTTTGTAACAGAATAACAAATTTTACGCAGTACAAATCCTAAAGTTGCGAATTTAC
>DMPG01000051.1:0-3099 GCA_003456055.1 Bacteroidota bacterium
GAGCAGTAGTTGTCAATTCCGCCAAGATGTTTGACGATTGAAGTTTTACTCGATAAAATCCGGGTTCTGCCGCTTCGTCATTATGGGAAAATTTTGACGAATTCTTTCCTTTTGGATCCGTTAATACAGCAGGCATTATCAGAATATCACAAAGATCACCGATACCGGTTCCGCTAAAATGCGTATGGCTGAATCCTTTGATCGTAGAATCTGAATAATGATATCCCGACGTCCAGTCCCATCCTTCTGTTCCATTGTCCGGACTTAATTGCACCATTCCAAACGGAATCGTCGCACCGGGATAGACATGTCCATGACGGTCCGTTCCAATAAATGGATTAACAAACGTTGTTATACTCACTTGGGAAAATAGTACTGTCGTAACGGTAATTATATACATTACAATATTTTTCATTGAAGTATCACCAACTTGTTTTAAGAATATGAGGTTTTTCGTTCACCGTTTTTATGACGAGTTCACCAAAAAGTGTGTTTGCCCAAGAAAACCATTTCCGGGTATATTGCTTCGGATCGTCTTTATGAAATGATTCGTGCATAAATCCGGTCCCCGCATGAGAGGATTTCAACATTTTAAGGCACCAACGGATTTCGTTGTCATCAATACTGGTCAAAGCGCGCATCGTAATACTCATCGGCCAGATCATATCCATACCAACGTGGGGTCCGCCGATTCCCTCCGCGGCACTTCCGGAAAAGAAGTAAGGATTATCTTCGCTTAGCACAAATTTTCTTGTGTTCTGATAGACGGTATCGTTTACCAAACAAGAACCGAGATACGGCATTGCTATAAGACTAGGAATGTTTGCATCATCAATAAATAGAGCGTTATTGAAACCATCAACTTCATACGCAAATATCTTTCCGAAATGCTCGTTCTCACGAATGGCATATTTCTGTAATACTGGTTCAATTTCATCGGCAAGATTGGATGCTTCGTTTGCCATTCCATTGTCGCCAATAACTTCACGCAGGATCTCCGATACTTGTCGCAGAGAAGTAAGAGCAAAGTAGTTGGAAGGAATGAGAAAAGGATAAATACATGAATCATCCGAAGGTCTGAACATCGAATGAATCAATCCTATTTTCCGGGTAGGATTTCCATATCCCCCGTTGGGCACTGTATCGGAGGCAACAGGCGTTTCCCGTTGGAATTTGTACGTCCCGTTCCCCACTTTTCGCTGCTGCTCGCGAAATGTTTTGATCACAAGAGATATCGCTTGCTTCCATTCCAGATCAAAGACCGAATCATCTCCCGTTGTTTTCCAATATCCATATGCAAGACGGATAGGATAACAGAGCGAATCGATCTCCCATTTTCGTTCGTGTAATTCCTTTTTCATATCGGTCAGATCTTTTTCCCAATAACTTCCCTCGCTGTTTTTATTGAACGCATTCGCATACGGATCAATAGTGATGCAATATGACTGGCGATGAATTACTCCGGCGATCAACCGTTGAAGTTTCTTATCATTTTTTGTCAGCGGAAGATATGGCCATACTTGAGCAGACGAATCGCGAAGCCACATAGCGTGGATATCTCCGGTTATGACAAACGTATCGGGTTTTCCGTTTCGTTCACCAGTTTCAACGGTCGTATCCAGTGTATTCGGAAAACAATTCCCGAACAGCCAGCGCAATTCTTCATCGTTGATGATCTGTTGAACCGATGTGATAGATGATTCAACGGAATCACTGACAAATTTTCTATTCTTCAGTGACGGACGCTGAGACTCAAATCGATTTGAAGCGGAATATAAATTTGCTGGGGTGATTCCGGCAGCTAGGCCGGCAATTGATGCAGATGTGATCTTAATTGCATTTCGACGAGTGAGCATATAATTATTCCTCCAAGAAAGACGATAATCGAATTCTATATACTCAATTATCCCGAAAGATACATTCAACTGATTTGTCTGATTTCTCCTGTATTTTGACATCCTTACTATCGTTCATCCCATAAAGTTCCTGAATTTTGAAAATAAACAAATTAAACACTTTGCTATTGGTCAGCAGAAGATTGACATTATAGCAGTAGTTATTGCTTCTCTGGTATCGCTGTTGAGTCAGTATAAGTTTTTATTGTGCTGAATTAGTGCCGTTCAAGACCATCTAGCGCATCTGCATTTTTCCTCATGCGATGTTTTTAAATATCACTTCGGTACAATCTGCAGAAATTACCTCATAAGAATAACAGAAGGAGAAGTGTACAATGGATACCGCAATTGGCGTGAATACCAACACCATTTTGTCAAATAACAACGGTCGCTGCATAGAATTAATACACCACGCTGATGATCCGTGCGTATGGATCATTCGGATTTCGAAAAAATTTCTGTGGTTCAGAATGAATCCTTCTACTACTTGGTTCATGGATAAGCAGCAAGCATTGAAATTTGCCCAGAGAAATCACTAGGGATACGAATTTAATAAAAGCAATAAGACAACTTGCCTATCCAAAGACCGATGAAAAAGAACTAAAGAGAGGATTGCCAATGGAAAAGTATGTCGGGATAACACATCAATTAGGGTGTGTAGTAGGAATTATAATCACTACGCTGACAATAAATAACCCAGTGTGGGATAAGCTTGGAATTTTGAGCGATAATCCTGCCGAAAAAAAATATACTGCAAAAGGTTTTTACCGGCGCGATATCTCTTTTCCTGAAATTCGTAGAGATATTTTATGATAGATTTATCATATAACTAATGAAGATGTTGACGAGCATTGTCGTGTGAAATAATAATGAATACATTAAATAATTTTATTGGTCGACACAGATGGTCCTTTTAACTGTCTCAAACGATATTTTCTCTGGAAGGTGTTGATANNCGTAGAGATATTTTATAGTTGTGAAATATTTTTAGGTTCCGCTTTTTGAATCCAGCACAAGAAAGATCCTGAATACGGGGTTTCTTAACGACGAAATAATATTTTAAGTTGAATCCTAGAGATTGTTTTTGTTCTTCCTTCCGGCATTAGCTAACTGAAACTTAAAAATATAACGGGTATAGTACCCGATATTTTACATTGTGCCGTAGTCTGATCAAAGCATTCTTTATCCCACTGTTATATAACAA
>DMPG01000051.1:3200-4738 GCA_003456055.1 Bacteroidota bacterium
TCCCTCACCTTCAAAAACCACAACAAACAAGGCTTATTTACCTGGCGAATAAATTGCAGATATCCAATGCAGTGAGAGCACCATAGAAGGAAAGATCTTCACTGCGAGAAATAAAATGATGCAAATGTTAGTTATTCCCAGGAGAAAAAAATGAAAAACTATTCCCAATTACTATTTACTCTGTTTAGTCTGCTAACGAGTTTCAATTATTTGCTAGCACAAGGGGTTCCGACCGATTCGACANNAGTCTATTAACGAGTTTCAATTTTTTGCAGGCACAATTGGATTCGACAAGCCATAATGCGGTCTTATCGCTAGCTGTTACTGCTGATGGATCAAAACTTATTGCCGGAACAAACGGAGACGGTGTCTATTATTCCACCGACAACGGTACAACCTGGAATGATGCCAATCTTATGCTAAACGGTCCATATGTCCGTTCTTTTGCCATCTCTGGCACAAATCTCTTTGCCGGTACAGAGCAGGGAGTTTTTCTTTCTCATTCCACAGACTTTGGTAGTGATTCGTGGGAAGGCTGGTCTGAAAAAATTTCCGGTTTGGATGACAGGAATGTTCTTTCTCTTGCAGTCTCCTCTGATGCTACAAAACTCTATGCCGGAACTTCAAGTGGTATCTTTCTTTCTACGAATAATGGCACAAACTGGACAGAGATCAATAATGGTTTATCGAATACCTATGTTAACGCTATTGTTGTTTCTGGTACAAATCTTTTCGCAGCGACCATTGGTGGTGGTGTATTTATTTCTACGAACAATGGTACGAGCTGGAGTTCGGTCAATTCCGGTTTGACAAATGATAATGTTTTCGCCATTGCCGTCAGCCCCAACAGTGCAGGCGGTGCAAATCTTTTTGTCGGTACAGATGATGGTGTTTTCCTTTCCACAAACGATGGTGCAAGTTGGAGTGCGGCGAGTACAGGCTTAACAAGTACTGATGTCAATTGTCTGTTAGTAAACGGCACAAATCTTTTTCTCGGAACGTTTGACGGCGGGATCTTCCTTTCAACCAACAATGGCACAAATTGGAATCCGGTAAATACCAACATAACAAATACATATGTTAACGCACTTGCAGTCTCCGGTACAAATCTTTTTGTCGGGACATCTGCTGTGTCAGTCACTGGCAGTTTCTCTGTTAATGTAGCACCCTTGCCTGTTGAACTTACATCATTTACCGCATCCGTCAATAGAAACGCTGTTGTCCTGAGTTGGAATACTGCTACCGAAGTGAACAACTACGGCTTTGAAGTGCAGAGATCTGCTGCGGCCAATCAGTCTGTTGGTACTCAGACTCAAACCATTGTGAATACGAAGTGGGAAAAGGTCGGTTTCATTGAAGGTCACGGAAACACCAACACTCAGCAGTCGTACAGTTTTGTTGACCGCTCGGCATCCGGCAAAATTGTATATCGCTTGAAACAAATCGATCGCGACGGAAAATTTGAATACTCCCAGGAAGTAGAAGCAACCATAACGGCACCGCAGGTATTTGCGCTGTCGCAGAACTATCCCAATCCT
>DMPG01000050.1:0-3890 GCA_003456055.1 Bacteroidota bacterium
CTTTGAACCGAAAGGAACTGGAACGAATGTAAGCGCGGCACTGCAATATTTGAACAACGTCATCAAGAAACGTTCTATCAGTTTCATCGTCTCTGATTTTATCGATAAAGACTATGACAATGCTCTTCGTATTGTCAGCAAACGCCATGACGTTATTGCCGTAACGTTGAATGATCCGCGTGAACGTGAATTACCGAAGATTGGTCTTATCAAAATGAAAGATGCAGAATCCGGACTTGAACGATGGATCGATACGAGTGACAAGGGAATTCAATCTTCATTCTATCAATTTTGGAAACAGCATGATGAACGGATGAAAAAAGCATTTCTTTCCACCAAAGTAGATCGTATCACAATCGAAACCCACAAACCGTATATTCGGCCGTTGGTGGATTTCTTTAAGATGAGAGAGGCGAGAGTATGATGCGGTTGCTCCAATCGTTGTTTACCTCATTGTTCGTTGTGATGATTTCGTTTCCTCAAAATGTTACAGTGACGGCAAGTGTAGATTCACAATCTGTTTCCATTGGTGATTGGATTCATTATTCTGTGAGTGTAAAATATCCTTCTTCAACTCCAATCGGATTTCCGACATTCAAAGATACGATCGGTGTTTTTGAGATCGTTCAACAAGATTCAATTTTAAAAACCGAATTGAATGGTGAGATTGAACTCAAAAAGAATTTCATCATTGCCAAATACGATGCCGGAAACTTTTATGTTCAGCCGTTTGATGTTCAATACAAGGATTCGACAGGGAAGATCCATTCGGCACTTTCAAATCCAATTCCTGTAGAGATTCGTGGAGTTGAAGTCGATACGTCTCTCTCTATAAAAGATGTAAAACCACAGTTATCAGTTCCGATTTCTGCCGAAGAGATTGCACTCTATGCAGGATTTGTAATTGCGCTCGCAGGTATCGGTTATGGGATATACTATTACATACAACAGAAAAAGAAAAAAGCGGGGTTGATTGTAGAAGTAAAACCAACGATACCACCGCACGTTTTGGCGTTGATCCAACTGGATGAATTGGAAGCGAAACGGTTGTGGCAGTCAGGTGAGATAAAAGCATTCTACAGTGAAGCAACAGAGATCGTTCGTCGATATTTTGAGCTGAGATATGGTTTCATTGCTCTCGAAATGACGACGGGTGAAGTGATTGATCAACTGGAAAAATTCAAATTGGAAAAGAACAATCTTTCATCGATCAGCCAATTTTTATCGGACGCCGATCTTGTAAAGTTCGCAAAATATCAACCAATTGCATCAGAGAATGAACAAGTGCTTGGTCAAGCCCGTACAATAATTGAACAGACAAAACCAATTGACACCGAAAGCGCAAAACAAGAGATACAAGCAGAAGCAGTCGCATCCTAAAGATTTTTATGATCTCAGATATTACGTTTGCTAATCCCGAATTATTATTATTTCTGCTGCTCATCCCGGGGCTTGCGGTGTGGTATTACTATCGGCTTCATGCAAAAGAGAGTGATGTTCGGTATTCAACATTGCAGCCATTTGCAATGATCAAATTTAGTATGAAAGAACGGCTTCGCCATCTGCCATTCTTCCTTCGATTGATTGCTTTAGCAATTGTGATCATTGCACTCGCTCGTCCGCAGTCAACATCCAAAGGACAGAATGTTTATTCCGAAGGCATCGATATCGTTCTTGCGTTGGATATTTCCGGCAGTATGCTTGCCGAAGATTTTCAGCCGAACCGAATAGAAGCGGCAAAAAATGTCGCTCAAGATTTTATCGGAGGGCGGACGAATGATAGAATTGGTTTGGTGATCTTTTCGGGTGAGAGTTTTACGCAATGTCCTTTAACGGTAGATTATGAAGTTTTAAAAACGCTCATTAAACCATTGAAGAGCGGAATGATCGAAGATGGAACAGCGATCGGACTTGGACTTGCCAATGCGGTAAATCGTTTGCGAGAAAGCAAAGCAAAAAGTAAAGTCATTATTCTCTTAACCGACGGTGTGAATAATCGCGGTGAGATCGATCCGATTACGGCTGCAGAGATTGCCAAGTCGTTTGGAATAAGAGTTTATACTGTTGGAGTAGGGACCATTGGAGAAGCTCCGTATCCTGTTCAGACTCCATTCGGAATTCGATATCAAATGGTTCCCGTTGAGATCGATGAGAAAGTGTTGAAGCAGGTTGCTGAAATGACCGATGGAAAATATTTTCGCGCAACGGATAACAAAAAATTACGGGCAATCTATCAAGAGATCGATCAACTTGAAAAGACACGAATTGAAGTTCGTTCGTATCGACGGTATACAGAATTATTCTATTCATTTATTTTTGTCGCTCTATTCTTGTTGATCGGCGATGTTGGATTGTCGAACACCTGGCTCAGAAAGATCCCGTAAAACAATTATGTTTAGATTTGCTCATCCTGATTATCTTTATTTCTTGATCGCTCTGCCGATTCTATTGGTGCTGTACGCTTATGTTCGAATACAAAGTGTGAAAGCAAAGAAATTGTTTTCTTCTTCAGAATTGTTTGCCCGTCTTGCAGAACAGCACAGCACGCGAAAAGGGGGAGTGAAAGCATCTCTCTTTATTCTTGCATTGATAATGCTTGTTATCGCGCTGTCAAATCCGCAAGTCGGAACAAGAATGGAAGATGTGAAACAAGAAGGGGTCGATCTCTTCATTGCGCTCGATGTTTCCAAATCAATGCTTGCCGAAGATATTAAACCGAATCGTTTAGAAAAGGCAAAATATGAGATAGGAAATTTGATCGAACGATTATCAGGTGATAAGATTGGAATGATCGTTTTTTCCGGAGAAGCATATACACAATTTCCGTTGACCATTGATTATAGTGCGGCAAATCTACTGTTAGACGTTATTGATGTAGAATCTGTCCCGAATCCCGGAACTGCGATCGGTTCTGCAATTGAACAGTCGATAAAGTCCTTTAATTTTGAAGATCCGGCGACAAAAGTGCTTGTGATAATGACGGATGGTGAAAATAATTCCGGCGATGCAATTGAAAAAGCAAAAGAAGCTTTTGAAAAAGGGGTGAGAATCTATACTATTGGTTTAGGTTCTTCAGCCGGAGCACCAATTCCGATCTACAATGCAAATGGTCAGCAAAGTGATTTTAAGCGCGACCGATCCGGTAATGTGGTGCTGACAAAGTTAGATGAAGCTTCGCTTCAGGAAATTGCATCGATCGGTAAAGGAAAATATTTTCGTGCAACCAATTCACAGGATGAGCTTGATGCAATTTATAAAGAGATCAATGGTTTGGAAAAACGCGAGTTTGGTGCAAAACAATTCACTGAATATGATGATAAGTTCCAGTATTTTCTTTTTATTGGAATGATTCTGTTATTCATTGAAGTGATCTTGTCTGATAAAAGAACAGAATGGTTAGCTCAATATAATCCATTTAGAGGATTACGAAGTTCAAAGGGAATAAAATGATGAGTGTGATCAAATATTCCATTTTCCTTTTCTCGATATTCATCGGAATCTTCCATAGTGCACNNACAGTCGATTCGTTCCCTGGTAAATAGTGGCAATGATGCGTTCGAGAAAAAACAATTTTCCGATGCGGAAGCTGAATACAAAAAATCTTTGGAGAAGGATAAGGATTTGATGGAAGGATCGTATAATCTCGGGAATGCCGTCTATAAACAGCAACGATACGATGAAGCTATTCAGAGCTATCATCAGGCTCTTGGTAAGACTACTGATAAGAATACGCAATCCGAGCTCTATTATAACATGGGAAATTCGTACCTTGAGTCGAAACAATATCAGGAAAGCATCAACTCGTACAAAAAGTCATTAAAGTTGAACCCGAATGATGATGATGCAAAATATAACCTTTCGTATGCTTCGCGAATGATGAAGCAACAACA
>DMPG01000050.1:3927-5323 GCA_003456055.1 Bacteroidota bacterium
AGCAGCAGCAGCAACAACAGCAAGCTCAACAGGATAAAAAGATGTCGCAGCAAGAAGCTCAGCGTATCCTTGAAGCGTTGAAAAACGATGAAAAGAACACGCAGAAAAAAGTTCGGAAGAAAGCGCCGGTAAGACTTAATGTTGAAAAAGATTGGTAGTATGAAATTGAATTCTCAAAAATTGAAATATGGTTTTGTGCAGCTTCTCCTATGTTTTGTTTCATTCATTGCCTATTCGCAGAATGTAACATTTACTGCTGGAGTTGACAAGAATCCAGTCGCCGCTGATGAGCAATTTACTCTAGAATTTACCGTAACGACGAATGGTGCTAGCGCGAGAAGTTTTAAGGCTCCCGATCTCAGTAAGTTTCTTACACTTTCAGGACCGAACCAATCGACAAGTATGCAGATCATCAACGGATCTGTTTCGTCATCACAATCATTCAGTTACGTTCTTCAGGCTCGAGAAGCGGGGAAATTCCAAATCGGTTCGGCGATGATCGATGTTGGCGGAAGCCAATTCAAATCCAACGTAATTGATATCACTGTAACGAAAGGCTCCGGACAAAAACGTCAGCAGGCACAAGCACAGCAGGGAGATGCTGTGGATATGGGAGACAACATTTTTCTTCGGGCAATTGTCGACCGCTCCCGGGTCTATCAAGGTGAACAAATTACCGTTATCTACAAAATATATACCCGCGCACGCATCGTTAATTATACTATTAACAAACTTCCAACGATGACAGGATTTTGGGGTGAAGAACTTCAATTACCCCAACAAGTGAATTTAACAAATGAAGTCGTGAACGGGAAACAATATCAAGTTGGCGTTTTGAAAAAGATGGCGTTGTTTCCAACACAAAACGGTACGCTCGAGATCAATCCAATGGAGTTGACCTGTCAAGTTCAGGTGCAGTCGAAACGACGATCGAACGATATCTTCGACCAATTCTTTAATGATCCATTATTTGGGGCACAAACCGCAAATGTTCCGTTAAAAAGTTTACCGGTTAAAGTAACGGTGCTCCCGCTTCCTCAAAACAATGTTCCGGAATCATTCCAGGGCGCCGTTGGAAAATTTTCATTGAATGCTTCGCTGAATAAACGCAGCGCAAAGACCAACGAACCTATTGCGTTGAAAGCGACGATCAATGGAACAGGGAATGTAAAAATTCTTGAAGCTCCTAAATTAAAATTACCTGCAGACTTTGAACAGTACGATCCGAAAGTAAAAGAGGATATTACGCGTTCGGGAGAAACCATTAACGGCTCAAAGTCATTTGAATGGTTGATCGTTCCTCGGTATCCCGGAGACAAAAAGATCCCGGCACTGGAATTCACCTATTTTGACATTGGTCAAAAGCGATATGTTACGCTCCGCACCAATGAATTCA
>DMPG01000310.1:0-1380 GCA_003456055.1 Bacteroidota bacterium
TGTACCAGGGTCCGGATTAACAAAACTCAGTGCGTTATCATTGATGATGACAATATCACGGTCAGCCGGTGAAGCACTATCGCTTCTTTGAACCCCGAGATAGTTTCCTTTTCCATTATCCACAAGTAATGAAGCTCCCTCTTTGCTTACTCCATAATCCTTGATAAGTATTGAATAGTCGCCCGCCGGTAAGTTATAAAAAGCCGGAGCCCTGAGAATACCGTCAGTTTCAAGGATTGTTGCCATTGCAGAATTAATAACAGTACTATCAAGTGCATTGAATCCGGATATTGTGTCGCCGTTTTGAATGACAAATGCACTAACGGTGCTTCCCATCGTAACACGTATCGTATTTTGTGTTTGAGTTTTTTGCAGATTTTGCACATTCAGAGCATTTGTATTTGGTAATAATATATTTTCAATTCCAGTCTTTACACTAATCTTGCCCGTAATAAATTTATTTAGTGTGTAATAACTGTGTTTCCATTTATTAGAATTCATCTGAACTTCAATTCGCAGGTCGTTCAATGCAGGTCTGTTGCTGTCGTAAACATAAATGTAATAAAGATCATCATTGACCTTCTCTACTGCGTATGGCATAATGGCATGACACATTTCTCCTTCCCCAATGGACAAATACGCATAGAATTTATTATTGTAGTTTTGAAAATATTGCTCCAATTCACGCACTGCCTTGTTAGGAGTGGGGTCGTTGGACGTTGCTGTAAAATTATTATATTTGCCAAAGATCTGATAACTCTGAAGATAGGTAATCATATGAATGACAGAATCACTGGCAAGCACATCTGCGGGCAACAATGATTCAAAGAAATTGAATTTATCATAAAATGCAGGTTCTCTGTAAAAATCGAAAATAGAAGCTATTGAAAAACCTAAACACGAGCCTCTGTGATTTCTTGCATGGAACTTCCATCCAGCAACAGCTCCGGGATTTACTTTATCCGGATAGTTGATAAAAGTTGATCCAAATCCTTCTACCTCTGCGGCTAAAAGCCAATTGGGGAATAATTCTGATGCTGCATTCGAAAAATACAACTGATCGTATAAAACCGGATTTTTATAATCAAATTGTTTCCAATAATCAATGGGCCATATGTCTGCTGACGAATTGGAAATCTTTCTGAAGCTATGGGCAAAGATATTGTAGGCGCTGACAGAATCTCCTTCAATCTTTCGTAAATAGTATCCACGAGGCACGATGACTGAATTGGAATACATTGTATCACCCGAGCTAAAGATAGCACCGACTTTGTATTCATTATAACCGCTGGTGCGTATCGTCCAGGATGAATCGGTAACCAACAAAACTCCTGTACTATCATCACCAATTACTTCCCATTGCGCATCCGGAGTGAATCT
>DMPG01000310.1:1395-13701 GCA_003456055.1 Bacteroidota bacterium
ATTGTAGGTTAATGATGTCGGGGGTTCTCCAGAAAGAAGATTGAGTAAAAAGGCATGTGTCACACCTTTGTGGAGACCCGTTCCAACGATCTGTCCAAGATTATTAATGGCTACTGCTCTTTGTAGTATCCAGCCACCGGCGGTATCACATAACGTATTAAGATCCTGCATGAATCCATCCTTCCATACAAATGCAATGTTTCCAGAATTACCAACCACTACGTCAGAATCATTGATATCATATGCCTCACCATTAAATGTTCCGGGGTTCTGAATATCGAGAATACCGGGATTCCAAATGACTGCATGCCCCTTACCCGAGGCGTCTCGTGCACTTCCGGCAATATGTCCAAGATTGTTGACGGCGTTTGCATTTGCACTGTTGCCACCCAACGATCCAAGATCGATCAATTCACCACCGGTCGTCTTAAAAGCGTGATCGTTGAATGTAGGAGGTGCTTCTCCACCACCGACAACAAGACCAGAATTGTTCATGTCATTGGCATATGATCCAAACCTTGAGAATGATCCGAGGTTGATCGGATCCCCTCCTTTCCACACTGCAGCGTTTCTGCACGTATCGCAGAATTTTACCTGGCCGGCAACATGACCCAAATCGTTGATTGCCTGAGCTTCGCTCCCTCCGTTCAACGGATCAGGAAGAATTTGAATACTGGTATCGTTCTTAAAGATAACCGCATGAGAACCGGAATTATTGGAGGAGTATCCTGACATCAATCCAAAACTATTTATTCCAGTAGCAGCAGTAAAACTGCCAAGGCTGGGATATTGTGTGAACGTGCCATTCTCCCATCTTACAGCAACTTGATTGACGGCGGACCCACGTGAACCAGAAACCTGTCCTTTGTCGTTAATTCCCGTAGGGTTCATAATACCGATCTCGGTGATGGAGTATTTTTTCTGCACGGAGTTAATCCCTGTACGTTTGATCCCATGCTGAGCGAACTGCGATCTTCCAATTGTTGGCAGCATACTACAAAGTGTAAATGCAAGAAGAAATAAGCGAATGTGTTTCAAGATTAACTCCATTTTATAATGGTTTACGAAAGAGATCGACGTCTCAGTGATATTATCAAGCATATAATTTCACGTACTTATTGAAAAATTTGATGCGATTACGCACGACTTTCTTTTTTACTTCATCAATAATAATTTTCTAATTTGTGATTTCCCCTCGGATGATAGCTTTGCAAAATACATTCCACTGGAAAGTTTCGATCCGTCAAACGTTGCGGAATAATATCCCGCTTCTTTTACTTCATTCACCAGCGTAGCCACTTCTCTTCCAATTGCATCATACACTTTTAATGACACATGATTGGTTACTGGTAACTGATAACTGATCACTGTAGATGGATTAAACGGATTAGGATAATTCTGCTCCAGCGCGAATTCTTTCGGCGCATTGATGTTTAGACCTTCGACAGATGTTGAACCCGAACCATCAAATGCCCCGATTGCGGGCGGATTGGTTCTAGTAATTCCGTCAAAATCTATTACCGGTGCATCGGTAGCAGTTCCAGCTTTTCGAGCAGGTGAATTGGATTGCAGATGAAAATTTGTTGAACTGACGAACAATGGATCGGTTAAAAGATTATTGCTTCCCAGAGTACCACCGTTGGGATTTGATCCTGCAGTGTTATTAAAATAGAGATTGTTTGAAAGGTTTGATGCTGAAAAACTAGTTACCGCTCCGTCGGTCGACGTGCCGTTACTTCCATTAAGACCTCCACCGGCTGGTCCAGCTACAGCCGAATTATTGCTGAAGATATTATTTTTTACAATAGCATTCGAACCCGCATCAAGCGCACCGGATACTGCATTACCGCCACTCCCGGCATTCAAAGAATTAGACGATCCTCCAAGACCTCCGACTGCTTTATTTCCGTAAAATGTGTTATTAAAAATTGTTGTCGCTCCGCCAAACGCTGCATGGATTCCACCGCCATCCGCATTACCTCCCGCGCTTCCATTACCGCTAAATCCTCCTCGATAATCTTGACCTCCCCCTCCCATCGCAACATTGAAACTGATAATGTTATTTCGAATTGTCGGAGACGCACCGGCGATATAAATTCCACCTCCATAGCAACTGCCGCCATTCAATGCACCTAATCCAGCTTGATAAAAATCGTAGCCTCGTGCGGTATCTTTTGTAATAATGTTCTGCTGAATGATCGTTTGAGAATTATTATCAATCAAGAGTCCGCCCCCTTTGGATGTTACACCGCCGCTTGTCGTATCATTTGCAAACCCTCCGGTTATCGTAAATCCTTGGATGATCGTCGTATTCGAATTTCCACTGCAATTGAACACTCGATTTTTTGATCCGGTAGCATCGATAATCGTTGTAACCGCCCCGGCCGTCCCGATCAATTTTCTTCCCGTTAACATCACGATAGGGAATGTTTCGCCGAGAGCCTTGTTATACGTTCCTGCAGCAACTTTAATTGAATCTCCAACAGCAGCAGAAATTGATAATGCTTTAGTTATCGTTTTAAATGGACTTCCTATAGATCCGTTCCCGGTGATATTATTTCCTGTGACAGCATTAACGTAATACACCGACTGTGCAGAGGATACTGAAAAACAAATCAACAGCAACGATGCAATCCAAACAAGAGAAGTAAATCTTTTCATAATGGTTCCCTGCAAAAGTGAATGGTTAAATAATTCCATTGATCGGTGCATCGTAAAATTAAAAATGGACTGATTCTACGAGATAATTTGTTTGCTGTGATACTGTCGTTAACACTTTTCTGTCTATGCATTTTATTGTAAACTTCATAATTTCACTTTTTAACAACTGGGTCTCTTAAACTTTCTCTTATTCTTTTATATGCCGTCAGAAATTTTATATCGGACTATTTTGTCTGTTAATGTAATATAACAAAACTAAAAAATCTAATACAATTTTTGATATAAATCACAGAATGAGATTAAAGGAATGGGTCGTATTTTTTTGATGATTCACTTATACCTCAAGGTACTCATTGTCAATAGATGACCAATCACTGTCGAAGGTTTGAACGGAGTGAGAAATTATTTTTACAAATGAATTTTCCTAATTGCGTTATTGTTATATAGTCTCTTATACTTAAATCTATTGGATGAAAAATTTTTAAGGTTTTTTGGAGAAGCACCAAACCTTTCGTATATTTGTAGCGTAATCACCGCCGAGGTGGTGGAATTGGCAGACACACTAGCCTTAGGAGCTAGCGCTCACGCATTAAGGGTTCGAGTCCCTTCCTCGGTACTATAGTAAACACAGGGTTTTTTTGACCTTGTGTTTTTTTATGTCCTTCCCGAAAGCATTTTGTAACCTTTTTTTTCTACATTTGTTACAACTTCATACAAATCTATACCATAAAAAAAACCGGCAATACATCTGCCGGGTTTATTCAATAATGATTCGCCAGTTTCAATTTGGCGATGGCTGATTGAAGAGTTGCCGTGTTTACTTTTGCATATACCATCGTTGTCTTGATGTCTGTATGCCCGAGAAGCCGACTCACCGTATAAATATCAACTCCCTTCGCGATTAAATTCGTAGCAAATGTATGACGAAGTGAATGAAGATTAAGATCACTTAATTCAGACGCTTTGAGATAGGATACAAACTTTTTTGTAACATAATCTTTCCGCAATTCCGTGAAGATCTTTTCACCCTGATTGATCAAAATGCTTATTGCCTTTGGGTGAAGTGGGATGAATCGAAGGAGCTTCGTCTTTGTTCTTCGAATAATGATCTCATTCTTTTCAAAATCAATATCCGACTTCTGCAAATTCAACGCTTCTGACCTTCGCAAGCCGGTCAATAATAAAAACTCTACAAAGTTATGCTGTTACCGAAGTATGCTTCGGAATAATCCGTTCTTTAGGAATATTTTTTTTAAAATATTCTACAATTTGTTCTTTCGAAAGATTCGCTATGTCACTGCTGATCTTATCGCGTGCTTGGCGCATAAATCGGACTGCATCTAATGCCTTTTCATCTGATGGATCAATCTTCTTCATATTTTCCAACCTCCCTCGGAGACCGAATATCGATGACCGGATAACCAAGTTTATAATTTACGGCATTGTAGCCGCGTATTCGATTTACATTTACGATGTGTTTAAAATTCCAACGCACGAGCAAATCTGCCCGATGTATCGATGCCAATGAAATGTGCATGCAATCCGCAAAACTAGATTTACCAACAACACCTTCATTGAGATAAGCCATCGCCAATTCTGTCGACTCGTCGGAAACTTCAACATACTCAATAGAATTTTCAGGCAAATCGCGCATAAATTGTTTCACATGTTCAGGAGCATTCGATAATTCTTCTTCTGTAATACTTGAATAAATGAGCCTTAATTCATCGTCCAAAACTCTTTGAGAAAAAGGCTTCGTAAATTCTTCGAATTCCGGATCAAAGTATCCTCCAATCACTGAAGTATCAATGTAAATTCGCGGAATCATAAGTATGAAAATCCTTCCTGAACATAATATACCGGCTTTTATGAAGATACGCAAAAAGAGCAGTCTAGACGAAAACTTCGTTACTTATCCTGCTGCACCAGCGGTTTCAAATTGGTCTAAATATTTTTTTATGCCTCAACATCATTAGGATGGGAATAAACTCAACATTTTAAATATCCCTTGCCAATTTTTTAAGGGGAGGTATTCGTAAGGACAGACAAATCGTAATCCAATATTTTCCTGATAAACCTTTGTAATCTGAATATTTACGATTTTACGATTTCCTTAAACCGATAAAATCGCAATATATATGACCTTCTAAAATTCTAAAGCTAATATTGGAAAAACTCTTCGCTTATCCGTTTGCGAGAGCCCTTGCCCGACCTATTCCAAAATCGAAAAAAATCCGTGATTCACATAACGGTAATACGTATCGATGCTCATAAATGGCCCCACAAACTGTCTCTCAGTAAATGCAACTTTTTGTCCGAAGGGTTCTGAAGACATACAATTGAAGTTCACATGAAAAACAACGGGAATTCTTCATTAGAATTCCCGTCAGTTGGCAACAACTAAGTTTTACCCGGCAAACACATTATACGATATACGAATTTAAAATATTCTCCAACATTTCTTGACGGCCGCTTTGGAGGACAGGTTTACCTTCGTTGCGGACCCATGTTTCGATCTCTTCAAGACCTACCTGCTTTGAAATGATCTTCGAGCCAATTCCGGAATTGAAGCTGTTATACCGTTCATCAATAAATGCACCAAAGGCATTATCATCGATCATTTTTTGTGCAATCAGGAGTCCTCGTGCAAATGCATCCATTCCACCGATGTGAGCATAAAAAAGATCGGTCGGATCAATTGAACTTCTGCGGACTTTCGCATCAAAATTAAGACCGCCGCTCCCCAATCCTCCTTGTTTAAGGATGACCATCATTGCCAAGGTTGTACTATAGAGATTTGTCGGAAACTGGTCCGTATCCCAACCAAGTAGTTCATCACCCCGATTAGCATCTACGCTCCCCAGTTTTCCGGCGGCGGATGCAACTGCCAATTCATGTTCAAACGAATGTCCCGCAAGCGTTGCATGATTCGCTTCAATATTTAATTTGAAATGATCAAGAAGTCCATATTCTTTCAGGAAGTACAGGGTCGTTGCTGAATCCGTATCATATTGGTGTTTCGATGGTTCTTTCGGTTTGGGTTCAATCAGGAATTGACCTTGAAAACCAATTTTCTTTTTATAATCGACAGCCATATGGAGAAAACGGGCCATATGTTCCTGCTCTTTTTTCAAATCGGTATTCAACAATGTTTCGTACCCTTCACGGCCTCCCCAGAACACATAGTTCTCACCGCCGAGTTCATTGGTGGCATCGATCGCATTTTTCACCTGCGCCGCTGCGTATGCCATTACGTGTGCATTCGGGCTTGTCCCGGCTCCTTGTGAATAGATGGGACTGCTGAAGAGGTTAGCCGTCCCCCATAGTAGTTTGACTCCGGTCTCTTTCTGAAAACTTTTCGCAAGCGCAACAATGCTCTCAAGATTTTTGCAGGACTGAGCAAAGGTTTCACCTTCCGGTGCAATATCCCGGTCATGAAAACAATAGTATTCCACACCAAGTTTTTGAAAAAATTCAAATGCTGCTTCAAGGGTATCTTTTGCACGATCCAAAGGATTGTTTGCTTTGTGCCACTCACGATTGAAACTTGATCCTCCAAACATATCCGAACCATTTCCCATCATCGTATGCCAATACGAAACGGCAAATCGCAAATGCTCAGACATTGTTTTTGTCCCTACTTTTTGATCTCTATTATAATATTTGAACGCAAGCTGGTCTTTAGAGTCTTTACCGGAAAACGGGATCTGTTTTTTTATTTGTGGAAAGTATTTGTTCTGCATTTTAACTCCTGCAATGATAATATATTGTGAACGACATTCTTGATGTACAATTTATTGACTTTACTTTTTTGTTCAATTCATTTTGAACCGATACAATATTATTTATAGTTTTCTATTTTCAAGAGAGGAGAACTTGCTTACTGCAAGTTGAGTTCGAGTTTTTTCTTCCAATCCTGATACACCGAGTTGTACATATTCACAACAGCATTGTTTGGTGTATACTTCGCAATGACTCTCAGCCCATGAAATGCATCGTCCCCTAATGAATATCGACCAATTCCTATCCCGGCTCCTCTCGCAGCCCCTTGTGCGCCATCGGTATTATAGATCTCCAGATTAATATTACATGTATTAACAAATGCATCAATAAACACTTTGCTTTGAAATAAGTTAGAATTACCAGCTTTTACGACACCGATTTCCATTCCCATCTCAGTCATGATGTCCAGACCGTACTTGAATGCATACGCTATGCCTTCCTGGGNNTTACGACACCGATCTCCATTCCCATATCAGTCATGATGTCCAGACCGTCATTGAATGCATACGCTATACCTTCCTGGGCAGCTCTGATCACATGACCTTTCGAATGGATATTAAAGTTGATACCGGTGAATTCCGCATGGACATCCTTATTTTTCAATATCCGTTCCGCACCGTTGCCGAATGGGTGGCAAACCAATCCATCTGCACCAATCGCGACTGCCGACGCAAAATCATTCAAGTCATTATATGAATATTTATTCTCCAGGATATTTTGCTTCAGCCAGCTGTACTGTATTCCGGTGCCGTTGATGCAAAGCAGTACACCGTTATTCGGCTTTTGTTCGGAATAATTGACATGGGCAAATGTATTGACCCGGCTGTCATGATCATAGACATTTTTATCCGTCACGCCATAAATGACACCCGATGTTCCGGCAGTCGCCGCAATGTCGCCGGGTGAAAGAACGTTCAATGACAATGCATTATTCGGTTGATCGCCGGCCCTGTATGCTATCGGAATGCCGGGCGGAAATCCCAACTCAGCGGCAGCGGCTGCGGTCAATTTTCCCTGTGCTCCGAACGTCGGGACGATATCGGGAATAAGACTTGGATCCAAACCGTAATATTGGATGAGTTCTGCTGCAACCGACTTCCTCTTAAAATTCCACAATATCCCCTCGCTCAATCCGGAGATCGTCGTATGGATTTCACCGGTGAGTCGCAATGCAATATAATCACCGGGAAGCATGACCTTCCATATCTTTGCATACACATCCGGGATGTTTTCTTTTACCCATTTGAGCTTCGAAGCTGTAAAATTCCCGGGTGAATTCAGGAAATTCCCGAGACAGTACTCCTTTCCCAATCCACTGAATGCTTGCTCCCCTATCTCGACGGCACGGCTGTCGCACCAGATGATGGACGGTGAAATTATATTGTTATTTTTATCGACCATTACCAGGCCGTGCATTTGATACGAGATCCCTATTCCGGCTATCTCGAACGATTGACCAGGTATTTTTGCAGTCATCAACCTTGTTGCATTGACAACATGGTTCCACCATGTCTCGGGATGCTGTTCTGCCCAACCCGGACGAGGAGCGTTGATCGTCATTTCAAATTCCGGAGATGTCGCGGATGATACCAACTCTCCGGTATCGATATTCAGCAATGATGCTTTTACCGATGAACTACCAATATCATAACCAAGTAACACTTGTTGTTTCATTCTGCACTTTCAATTAATCGTAATAAATATTTTGCGGTTTTCGTCAGGCAGAACACAATAATCCATTTCCATCGAATCGATTTTCGATGTCCATCTCAACAAGGGCTCAGTCAATCATCTACCCGACAAAATAGAGATACCCGCCGATGATCACGAGAAGAACAAAAACAGAGCTTGCCACTTCACGCCAATTCCAGCTTGCCTGTGATTCGGATCGATGAATATCAGTAGTGGTGCCAAATGTAAGATTACTGATTTTGCTGTAATCCGGTGCTTCGGTCATATAGCTCACAACAATCATTACAACCGCTGAAATGATAGTGATAAGTATACTGAAATATTGAAAGTTGATATTATTTACGATCCACAGGAACGATCCTTCAGTATATCCCTTCTGAAGACCAAGAGACACCGGTGTATCAACCAACATTCGGAACAATCCGACAATAAAACCTATGATCATTGCCCATAGGCAACCGTGAGCATTCAATCGTTTCCAAAATACACCGAAGAAAAATACTACAAAGATAGGTGGTGCAAGATAACCTTGAACTGATTGTAGATAGTTATAGAGACCCGGAGCCCCTTTAACAACCGGGATCCACAACATTGCAATAAGTACCATTACTACAGTTGCTAAACGACCAACACGGACGAGTTCGCTCTGACTCGCTTTGGGGCGAACCTTTTCATAAATATCGACAGTAAAAAGTGTTGAACATGCATTGAATACTCCGGCAAGAGATCCCATCAACGCAGAAAGTAATCCTGCAACAACTATACCGCGCAAACCTGTCGGCAAAAGATATTGAATCATCAACGGGAAAGCAGCCTGAGCATGGGACGTTGCTTTTCCGGTTGTTGCATCGTACACAATTTCAAGACCGGGAACTTTGCCACTCTTTGCAAGCGCAAAACAAATGAGACCTGGAATAATAAAAAGGTACACCGGAAATAATTTTAATACAGCGGCAAAAATGCTACCACGACGAGCAACTTGTTCATTCGGTGCTCCCAATGCACGTTGAACAATGTATTGATCAGTACACCAGTACCATAGACCAATAACAGGAGCACAGATTGCCATTCCGAGCCAGGGAAACTCGCCATTAAAATACCACGCTTGTTTTACAAGATGACCGGCAGAATTAAACTGTATCACAGGAGCCCATGTACTTTCAACACCGTGTGGTGTTAGGGGTTTCCAAAGATTGAACATTTCTGAACCGCAAATTGCCCTTAATTCACCCCATCCTCCCAGTACATTCAATCCATAAAAGGTCAACATTGCCGATCCGACGATGAGAACAACAACCTGCACCGCATCATTATAAGCGACAGCACGCATACCTCCTATTACAGTGTACAAACCTGTCAGGGTAATGACGAGAATCGATCCAATCCAGAAACTATCGATCAGTAGACCACCGATGGTTATTTGCATCTCTGGGAGAAGAGTGCTGAACACAACACCGCCGGCAAAAATACCAACCGCAATTTTTGTAACGATGAATGTTATTATCGAAACAATTGAGAGAATGTACCGCGACGCGGTCGAGAAACGACGTTCAAGAAATTCCGGCATAGTGAAGACAAGAGAGCGTGCATAAAAAGGAACGAACACCCACGCAAGCACTAACAGACACCATGCGTGAAATTCATAGTGGGCTAATGCTACGCCGTCTTTGGCACCCGATCCGGCAAGACCAACAATATGTTCCGAACCGATGTTTGATGCGAAAATGGATGCACCGATGATCCACCAGCTTAAATTACGACCGGCTAAAAAATAATCGGCTGCATTATCTTTTTGTTTCTTTACTACCCACCACGCAACACCCAGTAACAGTGTGAAATATGCTCCGATCACAATCCAATCCAGTGTTTGTAATGTGCTCATATTGTTGTTTCCCTTTTAATTGAATAGTTATTTCGTTGAGAATTTATAGATCGTCGTTTGCGTATAGGACTCTCCCGGTCTAACCACAGCTGACGGGAAATTCGGTTTGTTCGGTGAATCGGGGAAGCATTGAGCCTCAAGACATAATCCGGTTCGGAACTGATATGCAACTCCATTCTTCCCTTTTGCCGTTCCATCCAAAAAATTACCCGAATAGAATTGCACTCCAGGTTGATCGGTGAACATCTCCATAAATCGCCCGCTTGTTGAATCATACAACGTCGCCATCGAACGGATTTTTTTATCGTAATTTTTTAATACCAAGTTATGATCGAATCCCTTTCCAAATTTTATCTGTTGATTTGCGTCATTGATATGCTTGCCGATCTTTGTTGGTTTTCGAAAATCGAACGGAGTCCCTTCAACGTTATCAAATCTACCGGTCGGGATTAGCCCATCATCAACCGGAGTGATCTCATCAGCAGCGATCATCAATTCGTGGTCCAAAATAGTTTTGGCAGGATCACCGGTCAAATTAAAATAAGAATGATGGGTGAGATTCAAGATCGTTGTTTTATCTGTGGTTCCATGATAATCAATACGTAATTCATTGTTTTTCGTCAGAGTATAAATGACCGTTAAGGTTACTGCTCCCGGGTAACCTTCTTCTCCATCTTTACTGACGTATGTTAACTTCAAAGCAGGATCAGTTGCACTTTCAATCGGTTCTGCTTTCCAAATCACTTTATTGAATCCTCCCGGACCGCCGTGCAGATGATTCACGCCGTTGTTGATGCTGAGTTGATATGTTTTACCATCAATCGAAAATTTTCCTTTCCCGATCCTGTTTCCATATCGTCCGATAATCGCGCCGAAATACGATGACCCTTTGACATATTCTTGAACATCTTCATATCCAAGAACGATATCGGCAAATATTCCATTTCGATCAGCAACGTTCAATGATACTACTGTTCCACCGTAATCCAGGATTGCAGCATTCAATCCTGAAGAGCTTTTTAATGTATAGGAATATACTTCTGAACCATTAGTCAGTTTTCCAAACAGATGTTTTTCAATCATTGCTTTCCCTTTCTTTTCCGATTGAATTGATGATATCGATATAATCGATACGATGATAACAACGTATACAATTTCTTGCTCATACTAATCAAATACGTTGATATTTCATTTTGATTGTGGGACACAATAACTTTACGGCGGTCCCAAATAACTTGTCTTCGCACCGGTCGTTTCAATAACAATTTTCTTCAGAACAACACCCGGATTTACCAGCCAGAATTTTACAATGTGTTTTCCTGCATTTTTCACTTCATGTGCCGATGTCACTATACGGATATATTCACTGACATCAGACGGAAGGCACAGCACGAGTGATCACGAAAGAGCTATCGATGTTCTTTCTGCAACTGGCGATATGAGAATCATTGATGTGCCAACGCTACAACTTCGACGAAACTGCGTCGCCAAACGCATTCGCAAGAAACCGAACACGATGTAGTAAACACGGGAACGGCTATGCGGTGATCACAAAACGTCGATTCACAAACTGCCCTTGGCACGGAATCTGGTCAATCAGAATTTTATTGTTGAACGACCCGATCGGCTCTGGACCAATGACATTAGCAATATCTGGACCGCAGAAGGCTGGCTGTATCTTGTCGTGGACCTGGATGGTGCACGCGCATGATTGTCGGATTGTCAGAAGAGCAATCCGATGACATCGTTACAGATCGACAATGCTCTTGAACATGCTGTCTACCATCGCAAACCGTCCCGAAGAACAATTTTTCATTCAGACCGCGGGAGCCAGTATGCAGGTAATGAACTCGGAAAAGCGTTTGCGCGTCGGGACATAACCTTGAGCATGGGTTCGACCAGCAGTTTTTTATACAATGCAATCACGGAATCATTTACCCACACGTTGAAAACTGAATTTACTTATCACACAAAGTTTGCAACGCGAAGTGATGCACATTTNNTTTCGACTATATCGAAATATTTTACAACCAGCAGCGGCGACATTCATCCGTTAACAATATGTTGCCTGTTTCCTTCTCAAAATCATTCAAAAAATATTAACGTTCTCTCCGATTTTTTTTNNGATCACTTTAAATTTTAGGAACTGTTGCTTTTGGATAATTCTAATTTGAGTAAAATAAAAAAGGATGGGCACTTGACAGTGTCCATCCTTAAAGATGTTATTTCACTTTTGCAGACAATTTGGCCCAAACAAGCATGAAAGCACCGAAAATGGTCATAAATAT
>DMPG01000310.1:13828-13969 GCA_003456055.1 Bacteroidota bacterium
TACTATCCAAGCCAATGTTGATGGTCGGTTAATCCATTTACCATCATTCATATTCACTCTAGGTGTTAACGAATAAACCAATCCTACTAATTCTTCATCGGTTTTTTTCTGCTTAGTAACCAACGATAATCCAATCGTTAA
>DMPG01000204.1:0-506 GCA_003456055.1 Bacteroidota bacterium
GGAATTGCCATCGGAAAATTCCACGGGGTAATGATCCCTGCAACACCGATCGGAACACGAATTGCCATTGCAAATTTATTCGGAAGTTCTGACGGCACAGTCTTTCCAAATAAACGACGACCTTCAACCGAAGCATAATATGCAGTGTCAATTCCTTCCTGAACATCACCGCGTGTTTCAGCGAGAACTTTTCCCATCTCACGTGTCATTTCGCGGGAAATTTCTTCTTTCCTTTTTACCATTAGGTCCCCGATTGCACGCATGATATCTCCCCGTTTCGGGGCAGGAACCAATCTCCATTTTTCAAATGCAGCGCGGGCAGCTTTTACTGCTTCATCGACATCTTCTTTACCGGATTTTGGAAAAATCCCAACTACTTCTTCCCAATTTGCAGGATTACGATTCTCAAATGTTCTGCCTGATTTTGCATCAACCCATTTTCCATTGATAAGATTTTGAAATTTTTGTGCCATACGATTCCTTTTCGTTAATATGAATTATTCCAG
>DMPG01000204.1:523-4504 GCA_003456055.1 Bacteroidota bacterium
ATCAAGATCGGCATCGTTCAACACTGCCGCAACTTCTGCATCAGCTTTCAACATTTCTTTGAAATTCTTTTTTGACTTCCACACATCCATTGCATTACGCTGCACAATGCGATACGCATCTTCCCGCTTCATTCCTTTTTTAGCTAATGCAAGCAGCACAGGTTGTGAATATAGTAATCCATGAGTGATATCTAAATTTTTTTGCATATTCTCAGGATACACGAGCAGCTTATCGATGATGTTCGTAAATTTTGCAAGCATATGATCGAGCACAATACACGAATCAGGAACGATCACTCGTTCAACTGATGAATGTGAAATATCCCGTTCGTGCCATAACGCTACATTCTCCAATGCTGCCTGGGCATTTCCACGGAGCAGTCGCGCAAGTCCGGAGACCTGTTCACTGGTGATCGGATTGCGTTTGTGCGGCATCGCAGATGAACCTTTTTGTCCTGCAGAAAAATATTCTTCGGCTTCAAGAACTTCTGTCCTTTGCAGGTGTCGAATTTCAGTAGCAAATTTGTCCAGCGAACTTCCGATGACAGCCAATGTCGTTAAGAACTCAGCATGACGATCTCGTTGGATCACCTGCGTTGAAACAAGTGCCGGTTTCAATGCAAGCTTTGAACAGACGTATTCTTCAACCTCCGGACTTAAATGAGCGAATGTTCCTACAGCCCCTGAAATTTGTCCGACAGAAATCGTATCAACTGCATTTTTTAACCGAACAATATTCCGACGCGTCTCATCGAACCACAATGCCAATTTCAATCCAAACGTTGTCGGCTCCGCATGAATGCCGTGCGAACGACCGATCATTACCGTCATTTTAAATTCTTTTGCACGGCGGGCAAGAACATCCCGTAATTCCGTTAGATCCTTTAGCAACAGTTCACCCGCTTGTTTCATCTGAACAGAAAGCGCTGTGTCAACAACATCCGAAGAGGTCATCCCAAGATGAATAAATCGAGATTCTGGTCCGACAAATTCTCCGACACTTGTAAGGAATGCGATGATATCGTGTTTTACTTCTAATTCAATCTCATTGATACGATCGATATTGAATTGTGCCTTCTCTCGAATTATTTTTACCGCATCATAAGGAATTGCCCCAAGTTCTGCCTGCGCCTCGCATGCAAGCAGTTCAATTTCTAACCAGATCGAATATCGGTTGGCATCAGTAAAGATATCACCCATTTGCGGACGTGTGTATCGAGGTATCATTTTTTTTGTTTTTCTAAAGGTAATTCAATAGTGACGATTTTTTTATCACGGTATACTTTGATCTTCCAAATATCTCCCGCACGGCTTTCCTGCATGATGCTCATAAGACTTTCATTGCTGAGAATCCGTTCACCATTTATCTCCACAATGATATCTGCAATGAGAAGTCCGGAACGATCAGCAGGGCTATTCTTTTGAATATCGCTGACAATGACACCCTGCGCTTGTTTAAGTGAAAAGTATCGTGCGATCTGAGCATCAACCGGACGAACATCCATTCCGGTCCAAAAATTCCGTTCGATCTTCCCTTTGCTTTGAAGTTCGCTGACAATAGCTTTAACACGATTGATTGGAAGTGCAAATCCATATCCAATATTCGATTGACTTACACCACCGGTGAAAATTAACGTGCTAATTCCAATTACCTCTCCAACACTGTTGACCAACGGCCCTCCGCTGTTTCCTGAATTGATCGCAGCATCTGTTTGAATCAATCCTTTGTATGAACGATTATTATCAACATTGAGATTCATACCTTTGGCACTGACAACGCCTACCGTGACAATCGGTTTGTCCATATTATCAAAAAGACCAAACGGATTCCCAAACGCGATCACCCATTCTCCGATCAAAATATCATCAGAGTTTCCAAGTTTTACATATTGAAAACTCTCCTCCTTCTCCGGTGTAATTTTTAATAAACAAACATCCGTAACAAGATCGGTTCCGATGATCTCCGCTTGGTATTTTTTTCCGTTCGTTAATGTGACTGTAATTTGTTTTGCATTACCGGCAACGTGGTCATTTGTCAAGACATATCCGTCGGCTGAAATAATAAAACCGGAACCGAGTCCCTTCACTTCTTGTTTGTAATTCCTGTTTCCGAAGAACTGGTTGAAGAAAGGATCGTTACCGAAAAGATTTGAAAGCGGATCGCGATACTCTCTCACTTCAATAACATTGATTCCGACTACAGCAGGGCTTACAATCTCAACAGTACGCGTAATTGCATTCTGTCGAGATTGGGTAATATCATCGTTGACTGATTGTGCTGATCCGGTAATGATTAGACTTACACAAAGAAAAAAAATACTACGCATTCTTTTCATCAAAATACATTTTTAAAGGTTGAAGATGCCGTGAAAGGCAAACCGCAGCAATTAAACTGCCGGCGGTAAATAATCTCTGAGGAGTAAAATATCCGACGGTAACTTTCATTATCCATTCATCGGGAACTAGCCAAATCACCAACGGCATAGCTACAAGAGCAATTACACTTGATGCGTGAACATTCTTTGTGATCTTTTCTGACCCAAAATATAATACTAACCAAAGTGGAACCCATACCCAACTTGTAACAAGAAGCGATCCTGCTCCTGTTGCTAATCCTCTTCCTCCTTGAAATTTCAACCAAACAGGATAACAATGCCCTAAAACAGATCCAAACATTGCTGCAGAAACAGCCGTTGCTTTATCTTCAAATACATAACTTGCAATAAGAACTGATCCAATACCTTTAAAAAGATCAATAAGAGTGACAACAACGCCAACCCATTTTTTTCCGGTCACTTCAAGAGCATTTCGTCCACCAACATTACCGCTTCCGACCGTTCTGATATCAATTGAAGAAGTTTTTTTTACGACTAGAAATGCTGTTGGTATTGATCCAATAAGATAACTGATAAATAATGATAGGATATATTGTTCCAAAAATATTCTCTCTTTCTTTTCTTAATTTACTAAAAATGACGTGGTAAGTCAACGCACAAAATTGCCATAAGTTATTGAAAATAGTATTATTTAGAGGAGTCGTTTCTTGATTCTACTCATCAAAAAATCTATATTACTAAAAATTTAGGAGAGTATGTCTAAAGACCTGTCAAAGATTAAATACTACAATTCCATTCTTGAAACAATTGGAAACACACCGTTGATCAAATTAAACAAGGTCAACAAAGGATTAAAACCTCATATCTTTGTAAAAGTGGAAACATTCAATCCCGGCGGATCGATCAAAGATAGAATTGGAATTGAGATCATTGAAGATGCCGAACGAACGGGTCGCATTAAACCGGGCGGAACGATCGTTGAATCAACTTCCGGAAATACTGGAATGGGTCTGGCAATTGCCGCAGCCGTAAAAGGATATAAAACTGTCTTCACAATGCCGGACAAGATGAGTGCAGAAAAGATCAGTAATCTTCGTGCGTTCGGTTCTGAAGTTATTGTCACTCCAACCGCTGTTCCCCACGATTCACCGGAAAGTTATACTGAGGTTGCCAAACAACGAGTAAGAGAGACCACAAACTCAATCCTTGCCGATCAATATGAGAATCCAAAAAATCCGGAAGCACATTATAAAACTACCGGTCCGGAGATTTGGGAACAAACCGGCGGACAGATCGATTATTTTATTTGTGGAATTGGCACGGGAGGAACGATCACAGGAGCAGCAAAATTCTTAAAAGAAAAAAATCCAAAGATCAAAGTCATCGGTGTCGATATAAAAGGTTCGATCCTTCAAGAGTATTTTTATAAGAAAAAATACGATCCTGTCTTCAAGACATATAAGGTTGAAGGAATCGGACAAGATTATATTCCCAAAACATTGGACTTTAATTATATCGATGAGGTATTGATCGCTGATGACCGCGAATCGTTCCTTGCTGCACGCAAACTAACACGCGAGGAAGGGATATTTACCGGTGGTTCCAGCGGAACAGTTCTTCACGCCGGTCTTGAATTTTGCAAAAA
>DMPG01000135.1:0-142 GCA_003456055.1 Bacteroidota bacterium
TCCCAATCCCCGTGAATGGACCGCTCTGGGGCTTGCCATGAAAGCATATGGCGGCTATCGTGATTTCACTCCCACCGTGCTTTTTGACAGTGCCGCCGTGTGGGTGCAGTCGTTCATTGGTGAAAAAGCGATGCACAAGTTT
>DMPG01000135.1:164-2701 GCA_003456055.1 Bacteroidota bacterium
TGAAAAAGATCCATCGCGATCATCTTGCGGGAGCCTTGAGTATGAGTTTCGGACTGCGGGCTCTGCTTGTTCGTGAAGCGAAATCCGAAGCCAAAACAAAGATTGCCTCACTCTGTGAGAATGTTCTTGCAGCTCTTGCGGTGGTCGCCAATGATCATCTTGAGGTCTTCTCGTTCTTTATGAAAACGCTTGTCACGATCTCGGCGGAGGCTGGTGTTCCATCGCTGGCGGAGAAGTTCAATGCGGTGTTTTTGAAATCGGAGTTTGCAAAGAATCGTGAGGTGATGGAGATGTTCCGGTTGTTGTGGGATGTGAAGAGGTAAGCGTGGGCCTTGTAAGAGGCCCCACTTTTTAAAACTACAGTTTAGAAATTACCCTTCCAATGAATGTCATTTATCTTTGCAAAGTGATCTTCTCCCAAAAATGAACCCGTTTTTTGGGAGTGCAATCGTGGGTGCGCACTTTCAAACTTAATGTTGANNGCAATAACCAAATGCACTCTTCTGGAGCTTCTGTATTTAAAAATTGGATTAGTTCAACTGAAAACTTCTTCCAAAAATTTTTATGTGAATTTGATTCATTGATTTTGCAAGTTAGTGATGTATTAAGAAGAAGTACACCTTGTTTTTCCCAATTATCAAAGAACTCTTTGGGAGATGGGAATGTTGATATTATTGTCCTAACCTCTTCAATATTAGGAATGTGATCACTTTTGCAAATTAACTTCATTATGTTTTGGAGGGAAATATTTGTTCCCATTTGATCCCAGCCATTTACCTCAAATGCCCGCCCCGTAGCCACGCCTTCTTGCGGGTATGGATCTTGCCCGAGAATAACTACTTTCAACTTTTTAAGATCAACTTCTGCAAACCGAAATACTTTATCAGCAGACGGCGTGAAATTGTCATCGATTTTGCATTCAATATCCTCTATCATTTTTTGAATATCATCCCTTTCAAAAAATGCTTTCCAGCTTGAATGCCAGTGAACTTCTTTTCCTTTGAATTTCATCTTAGTCCTTTCACTAATTTGAACCATACTCTACAATTATCACAATTTTAAAACAACCCCAAGCTCAAACCACTTCCGACTGAAACTAACAGCGGTTCACAGTGAATCAGCAGGTCATTGGCTTCCTCATCCTNNTCCTCAAAAGACGCCCAAGTTCCTCTGTTCTGGTAGAGATAGAGCACAGGCTTGGTTCCAGACAGCTGATCGTTGAGGCAATTTAGAAACGGTTCAAATACTTCCGCTTCAAATAATTCCTGAAGCGAGGCATATGCGATCTCACTTTGCAAGTTCTGATCGAGCCACTTTCCGGAGTCATTCTGTTCCGGATATGCATAGAAGCAGTCAAGCATATCCCAGCACTGATTCTGATAGTAAACATGTGTGCAAATTTCACCCGATCCTACCAATATTTCGATCATTTTAGAAACACCTTCGATGTGGTATCGAAGGTAGTTCGTTCCAGATTCAGTTGATTGGCAAGCCGTTAATGGAAAGATAAAACGGTGACTGTTTTCTCTTTCCCATGCGGTAAAACATGGTACGATTTCGTTACTAACTTCAGCCCGTTTCATATCACACATTTGTCCTCACACATCTCGCTTCAGAACAACTCTTGAAATGAGTATAATGATTTATCATACTACAACTTCTACAGGATTGCTGAAACAGGTGTATTTTGCATCCCATCTAACTGGTATCACTTCATTGGAACAATGACAGTGTTTCGCCACAACGATTTCACCACGATCCTTTTCCGCTTCGTACCGATCATCATTTTTTTCTAAATAGTATGACTCACGGTGAATAAACAGAATAGTGTCAGCGTGTTTCTCATTGGATTCATGATATCGAAAATCAGTGATTTCGGGTCGCTTGCTTGTTCTATATGAACGAGACAACTGATCCATAATGATAATTGCAATGCCAAGTTCTTTGGCTAAAGAATTCAATTCGCTCAAAATGAAACTATGGCATTCCAACCCTTTAAGATCGACATTGGTACTTCGCATCAATTGCAGAGCGTCGATAAAGATTACATCAATTCGCGTATGCGCAGAGAAACTCTTTACTTCTTCACACAGTTGTTCAACGAATTTGGCAGGTGTATCTTCAATATAAAAATTCGTGGCAGCAAGTTTTGATGCACTTTCAGCAATGGCAAAAGCATCTTTTTCATCAAGATAGTTATTCTTATGCGCAGAATTACTTTTCATGATATCACATAGTTCATCAATAAATGATGCTGGCATTTTATTAAGATGAATATGCTCAGAAGCTAATTTGTATGCACTTTCAGCAATTAAGAGTGCATCATCCATATCATAACAGCTGTGCCGGAATTTGTAATTGGTAATCTTTCCCGATGTAGAAAGTACTCTTTTGACAAGGTCTTTAGCATCCCATACCAATGTGTAGTAAAGAACACTTCGCTTACTTTGATTGAGCATATTCAATGCCATAGATGCCGCCAAAGATGTTTTACCCATCCCCGGTCGTCCTCCAATTATTACTCCGGCATTCAAATA
>DMPG01000325.1 GCA_003456055.1 Bacteroidota bacterium
TGATTATCATCGCCTTTAATGACAAATGCAATGAATGAAATACTTTCAATGCTTAAAGATTATCGTTCCGGGAATAATACCTACAGTTACTGAATCTTTTATGGAAGCATTTTTTTCGTAAACATAAACTTTTCCATTAGAGTTATAATCTTTTGCATCACCAAGGTAGATTCGTTCGGTTGCATCATCAACTGCAATAGAGTACGAAGTCCTAGGAATGAATTGTGAAGAAATTATTGAATTTGATTTCGTATCAAATTTCAAAACACCGTTCTTCACAACCGTAAATCCATAACCCTTGGAAGAAACCGCCAATTCATTCGGATGACCATAAACTGCAAGAGGTAAAGGAATTGTTCTGTTGATAGCAAATGTTTTCGGGTCAATGACAACGATACTTCCAGGCGTATCATTGTTCGGGTTACTATAATCTGTGAACCCATTACATAAAACAGTAATTTCTCCATCATTGTCAATCGCAATGTCCGCTGGAGATTTCCCAACCGTAATAGTCGTTACAACAGAATCAACCGCAGGATCAATAACCGAAACAGTGCTGTCGGAACCATTACCGGAATTGCACACGAATATTTTTCCATTTGCAGCAATTATTCCCTGTGGATTCATTCCGACTGAAATATTCGCCTNNTGACATTTGTGGTCGGATTGAAAGCTGTTACTGTTCCTTTTTTGAAATTTGTGAAATATCCTTTTGAATCGTTAAGAATAACTATTTTATACGGTGAATTTCCGGGAACGGTTATTATTCCCAAGGATAAATGCGTTTCCGTTGATATGATTTCGATTTTGTCTGAATTGTTCACAACGATAAATGCTTTTTTATTATAGAAAACAATATCATTCGCTACATCACCAAGTGAACGAAGATTTGCTGAGTAAAATACATCAGAATATACTTTGTTAGAATCTGAAACATATACCGTTAACGACGCATTCGATTTAGTGAAACCACCTTCATTTAAGATATAAATTCCCTTTGTAATGACAGCATTTTCCGGCGGTGGTGTGAACGGATCATCTTCCTTGCATCCCAGCAAGGCAATTATGATTAATAAAATAATCGGCATTAACTTCATATTTTTTCCTTCATGCTAAAGTGGTTGGTTAGTGAAATGCTATTTCCGAAGTGAATAAATAATTTCTCAATGGAGTTGGGTATCCGGATATTAATTGATACTCAGTATTAAAAACATTATTTGCTTCAAGTTTGAATCGAATCAGTATTGTTGATATTGAAATATTGAAAGATAAATTCAGATCAACCTTATCAAATGTCGGAAGTACAAACCGTGGATTATTATCCGCCGTTTGAAAGCGATATCCGGTAAATGAATAGATCACATTCATCGATACATCATTAAACGAACTCCCAACAATAATGGTTGAAGTCCTTTGTGGAGTGAAAGGTAATATTCTATTTTGTGTATCATCGCCGGGATATTCACTACTTGTTTTAACAGCACGAACAAAGTTATAATGATAATTTATACTCAAAATATTTCTTAAAATATTTGATTTCGCGGATATTTCAAACCCTTTTGATGTAACAGATTGTAGATTTTTAGGTGACCAAATATTTCCTCCCGTTGGCTGCCATATAATCTTGTCTGTTGCATTGATTGCAAAATAATTCATTTCAATATTTACTTCGAACAATTCTTCGTTCATGNNCGCATCAAAATTATTTGAACGTTCAGGCTTTAACAATGGATTACCGCCACTGATCCAATAAAGATCGTTAAATGTTGGAACACGATAGTTTTTTCCGTAACTCGAACGCAATCGTATCATCGGCAGATCTAATATGCCAATATTAATCCCAATCCTAGGAGATAATTCACCCTGTACATCCGAAAAGGAGTCATATCGAACAGAGGGGAACAGCAGGAATTCAAATGGAAGAAAAAATGTATGCTGGGAAGATATAAATCCACTGAATTGCTCGCGTTTTGATTGTAAGACTTCATTGCTCGAGATTGAAGCCAATGTGATGTCACTCCCGACGACAAGAATATGCTCAGGAATATTTGTGATACGAAATACCGGTGAAAACGAGCAGGTATTATTCTTATAAAAACTAGAAAGCGGTAAACCATTTGTAGACTGATTTGGATCACGATATGTTTGATACTTATTGTAGAACGAAACCGGCATTGACATAGACAATGTATTCGATAGTTCTAATTCTGTAACCGCACTTACATAAAGATCTTTATCATTAATACGAGCGATACTGTTCTGATAAAAACTCGTTACTGCATCAGGTTGACCTCTCTCCGCATTAGAATAGTGTAAGAGTATCGATGTTACAGCANNAGAGTGTCAAATATACTTTGTGCCGTCAGCGAGTAATGATGAATTACATAATCGGCTCCGTCTCTTTGAAGATATTTCCGATTAAGACCGTCTGAAAAGTTGAAATTGTAATTATTCCTTCCCCGTTCTCTTCGTATTGAACTCAGGAATGAAAATTGTTCATTACCTGTACCAACAGAAAGTTGAAGACCATTCATTCCAAACGAACCAACACTTCCGGAAATTGACCCTTTCGTTCTCCCTTTCGGTTTTCTTGTAATAATATTAAANNACCGTACAATGAAGAATTTCCACCGGGTGCAACTTCTATTCGGTCAATATCCATTAAAGAAAAAATTCCAAGATCGACTGTATTTGTTTGGAATGTAGTAAATCGTTGCCCACCAAAGAGTATCAGCGAATAATCGGATCCCATTCCTCGAAAAGAAATAGATTGGAGGGCTGCATTTCCGCCATAGTTCCGCACCGATGCGCCTGAAATAGAACGGAGAATATCACCGACTGAAATCCCATTGCTTTGAGCAATCAAAGCGCTATCGGCTGTTTGAACCGTAGATGATAGTTTTACAACAGAAATAGGATTACGAGTTCCCGTCACAACAACATCATTGAATTTGTACACACGAGTTGAATCTTCTTCACAAAAAAGAAAATTCACAAATAATATTGATAAAAGGACAACCGGTTTCATTGGTTTTGTACAAATAAAAAGCCCAACTCTTTAAGAAAAAAAGCTGGGCTAAGAAATAATAATCGTAAAAAAATAATTTCTCAATCCATCCTCAGTCCTCGAAGGAGTATTGAATCAAAACATTGGCAGGTCTCCTGGCTTATTCTTGAAAACATTGCGAAGGTTCTACAACTTCGCAATGTTTCTCAAAATCACAGTTGCGGGTCAGCTCTCGATTGTTCAAGGTATTGAATTACGAGATTCCCATTTTCACCCCGATAGTTTTATCGGGACACCAACATTACTATTGAAAAGAACAAATATCGAAATATTACGCTTTTGTTGACTGAACTTTTGGAAGATATTTCATTACCAATTCATACACACCAAACAGTACTGTACCATAGAACAGATCACCGATCGCCGCGTTTCGATAGAATGGAATTGCTGCAGCGTAACATTCAACTAATCCCGTAAAATCTTTTGTATAGAATACTCCGGCCTGCCAAACACCAAAGTTTGTAATTAAGAAGAACAGTAATGAACTGACTATTGTCGCACCAAATATTACTGGAACAGATTTGTATCGACGAATTGCCAATCCGATCACTACGACAAGCAAAAAACTACCATACACCCAAACGATGCCATCATAAAAACCGAGGAAATAATCGCTGATAAGAAGTGCAGCCAAAGGCACTATCGGGGAAAATTTTCCATTGAAATATACTCCTCCAAATAATGCAATGGCAGTGATTGGTGCGAAGTTCACGGGATGCGGTATCAACCGGGAAAATGCCGCTAATGCAATCATTATTACAGCAACTATAAAAGAAGTTCTCTTGTTCATGGTATCTCCTAAATTATTACAGATTCTTTAAACGAAAAATGCCTCATATATAATGAGGCACGAAAGATTTTAACATCAAACTTTTCTGCCACCTCATTCCACGAAGGTGTATCGAACTATATATTGGCAGGTCTCCTGGCTCTTCTTTCTGTTGAAAGAATCACAGTTGCGGGTCAGCCCTCGATTATTCAAATTATTGAATCACGAGATTCCCATTTTCATCCCGATGTTAATATCGGAACACCAACATATTCATTAAAAAGAACATAATTTCTTGTGATTAAGATAACACAACTGAACTCCGATGTCAAGATTTTTTTCCAACCATGTTTTTCAACCTCAACAATTCTCCGTTGGTAAAGAAACCGATCAAGAATAAACTGAAAAACCACGATAACAATATTACGAACTTGATGAGAATACTGTCAAAAAATAATTTTGCGATAATAAATGCAATCACTACCGAAAGAACAAGTTTTCCAATGCGGACAAATTCGTATTCGATATAATAAAATTTTTGCACAACATAATATAATGTGATCTCCACCATCATATAGCCGAATATCGTTGCATACGCCGCTCCCATAATCCCATACTTCGGCACAAGAATGAACGTAAGTATGATTTTCGTTAACGAGCCGGAGAATGACGTTGGAAAAAGATATTTGGTCTTCTTCTCAATTTGTATTCCAGCGTTGAGATTCGTCCCTATACCACTGAAGATGTAACTGACCAGCACAAGTGGAACAACGGCTAAACCATCCCAATATTCCGGCCGCAGAATATAATGTCCGTGAAATTTATATTTGATTACATCGTCCACAAAGAACGATATCAAGAGAAATACAACAGCACACGCAGACAAATAATATGTCATCACACGAGCGAATAACGTCTTAGCATTTGGATCTTTTGCATGAGATAAAAAAAACGGACGCCATGCAAATTCAAACATTCCTGTCACCAGCGCCATGAATATTCCAAGACGATAATTTGCCTGATAGATTCCTACGGATGCTTCATCCATGAGATATAATAAGATCGGCCGATCAACAAGTTGAAGCAGAATTCCTGACACTCCCACCGGAAGTATTGGCAGTCCAAATTTGAGCAGTTCTCTGAAAAGAGATTGATGAAATGAAAATTCAAATTGACGAATCGTTGTGGGCAACAAGAGCAGAAACGACACAAACGATGCAACAAGATTGCTGAAAAATATTCCCTCTATTCCCCACTTAAAGTAATACACAAGAAGTATATTGAGGGCGATCGTGAATCCAATATTGATGACTTTGATTGATGCAAAGTATTTAGCTTTCTTTTGCAGTCTTAATGATGCAAACGGTACAAATACAATTGCATCAAAAAATAATATTCCGGAAGCATAATAGATTAGATGATACAACGAAGTATCAATCATAAACAACGAAGTCAGCGGGACTGCAAACAAGAACAATACAATTGAAAGAAATGCCGAAATGATCAGGATGGAAATATAGGGAGTACTGAAATTTTCTTTTTCACTCCCCAGTTCTTTTGAGGAAGCAAATCGAAAATAGGCAGATTCCATTCCGTAGACATAGAACAGAATAAAAAAAGCGATATACGCATAGATGTTCGCCTGAATTCCGAATTCAGACGGGGAAAGAATATTCGCATACAACGGAAGAAGAATGAAATTGAGAAGGCGAGCAACAATTGTGCTAATGCCGTAAATTGCTGTGTCCGTTCCAAGCCGCTTTATTTGTTCAAACATAAGGTAGAAGAAAAACAGCAGTTCCTAAGGAATATTTCCTGGCGATAACAACAGCGTTTACAAGACGTATTCCAGTGAAATGTCCAACGCTTTTGAAGAATGGGTAAGTGCACCGACAGAAATAATATCAACACCGGTCTCAGCAATTGCGTGCACCGTCTGTAAATTTACACCGCCGGATGCTTCAACTTCAAAAGCTCCGTTTATTAATATTACAGCTTGAGCCATTGCCTCAAGAGAATAATTGTCAAGCATAAT